>JAYUYE010001037.1:0-2819 GCA_043752985.1 Myxococcales bacterium | reverse complement strand
CAGCGCTGGCGGATCGATCAGCTTCGCGCGCGCGGGACGTGTGAGCTGGTTCTCGATCGTCACGCCGGTCTCGAGCTTCGCGAGGGCCTCGGCAGTCGGAATGCGCTCGACATTCACCCAGTACGTCTTCGCGTGCTCGCGCCGTGGCGACAGCAGCGTATCGACGAGCGACTTGTCCGAGGTCAGGATCAGCAGTCCTTCGCTATCGGCGTCGAGCCGGCCAATCGGGAACGCATCCTTCGGCAGTCCGAACTCGGCGAGCGTGCGCCACTTGCTGCCGTCGGGCGTGAACTGTGACAGCACCCCGTACGGTTTATGAAACGCGACAGTCGCCATCGCCTGTCACCACGCCAGCATCGCGACGATCTCGCTGCGATGACTCGGCAGCTGCGTGTAGCGCACCTCGCGCGCACCGAGCCGCTCGACGCGTGACATCAGCCGTGGCAGCGCCTCGAAGATCCCCTCGTCGTTGATCTTCAACGTGATGAACGCACCGCGCAGCGTGCCGCGAGCGAGCGCGACGAACCGCTCGACGTAGCGCAGCGCCACCATCGGCGCGAGGTTGATGTCGCTCGCCAGCCAGTGAATCGGCCGCGGCACAGCGCGCTTCTCGACCTCGGCGGCCGGCATCGCGTGATGGAAGAAGCGATTCCCCTTCGCGCCGCGATACGCGAGCACCGCCGGCGCCATCGCACCGGGATCGACGCCGTGGACCTCGAGCCCGCGCTCGAGCAACGCGAAGCTCGCACCACCGGGTGCAGAGCCGAGCTCGACCGCGCGCTCGTCGGCCTGGGGCTCGAGCCCCGACCACCGGATCGCCTCCTCGATCTTTGCCCACGCGCGCGACGGAGCCGCTGCGGGAATTGGCACGTGGGCCACCCCGCCCGGCCATGGACCATGACTGCGATCGTGGCGATGCCAGCCGACGAGCAGTCCATCCTCCGGCAGCTCGCTCGCCGCGGTGATGACGTCGAACACGAGCTCACCCGTGACGGCCTCGCTGCCGTCGAGGAAGCGGCCTGGTGCCGCTTCGCGCAGCGCCCGCTCCAGCTCGGCCGGACGCGTCCCGACCATGGCGGCATCGCGCTCGTCCGCCGGTCGATCGGGCTCGCGCTCGAACACGTGCAAGCGGATGGGCGCCGTCGTCAGTGGATCGAGCAGCGCGAGCACCTCGGGCACCGTCGTCGCGCGGCCAAGCGATCGCCCCCATGCGCGCGCGAACGAGCTCGCGGGCGGATCCTCGGCATGGCCGATATCGACCTTGAACGTCGTCAGCCCCGGCCGCGAGAACGCGAAGCGCAGCTCCGGTCGCCGTGTCGCGAGCTCGCGCTTGAGCCAGTCCACCGAGGTGGGCTGGTGCAGAAACCAGAGAAACGTCGAGTCAGCCACGGCCAGCGCAGCTTGCCAGCTTCCTGGTCAGAACGTCAGGGGTCCGAGCGAGTCCGCCGACTCGAACCAGCCATTCGTCGACACCGCGCCATCCACCAAACCGGCGCAAGTGGACGACATCACGTGGACGATGCGTTGTGCCTGCGCCACACCGTGGTCGTACGGGCACGCGGGTCAGAGCGACCGGATACAAAGCGCCATGAGCTTTGGACGAAATCCCCACGTGGCAAAGGCCGAGGCGGCCGAGTTGAAGGCACAGACCGCATCCGATGCGGCCTCGTACGAGCGCGCATGGCGTGACGCCGGTCGACTCTGGGAGCGCGCAGCCGAGCGCGAGTCCGATGCCAAGCGCCGCGCCCTCTACACCGCGAATGCGGAGCGCGCCCGCACCACCGCCGACGAGCCGCAGGTCGAGGGCACGCCCGACGCGCCCGCCAAAGTCGACACCGGCATGAACTAGCTCACGGCACGACGCGCAGGCCGAGGGCGACCGACCAGACGCCGTCGGCGATCGTGCCCTGGAACGCAACGCGCACGTAGCGAGTATGGATCTGCAGGCCCGCGAGCGCGTGGAGGGCCAGCGTGTCCGGGCTGCTCGAATCGGATGCGGTGATGAGCGCGGTCCCGATCGGCAACCGGTCGGCGTTGATCGTCAAGTCACTGTCGAGCGCGACCTCGATCTCGCTGCTACCGGTGGCGAGCTCCGCGCCTACTCCGACGTAGGGCGTGAACACATCGAGCAAGCGCACGCCCGTGGTGACCTCGAGCGGAATCCCGAGCGTCGACGCGTGGACCTCGAGCGTACCTTCCGAGCTGATGTGGACGCCGGTCGCGTCACGCGTGCCCTCGACCCGGAAGTTGGTCTCGAGTCGCTGCGCCGCACCGACGGTCCATCGTGCATGCTCGAGCCCGGTCGTCACCGCGAGCCCCGTCCACCGCACGCGACCCGGGCGCGTTGGCGGTACGAGCCGATACGAGACATGTGTGCCGAGGGTGAGCAGATTCCCCTCGAGTGCACGCACGTTTGTCGGGATGTAGAAGCCGTTCGCGAACACGGTCCATCGCGGCAGCCCCCAGCGCGCGAGGTTGACGCCGACCATCACGGCGGCATTGACGCTCGAGCTGGTGAGCAGCGTGCTCGTGGCGCCGATCGCGATATCGCCGGAAAACCCGGTGCCCGAGACGCCGAACATCACATCACCCGAATCGGGATCGTAGTCGACCCCGAGTCCGCGCTGCGCAAAGGCGGCGACGTTCGCGAAGGCGCTCAGCAGCTCCGCGGTCCGTGACAGCCGGTAGAGCTCGTCGATCCGCGCTTCGGCTTGCGCGATGAACTGCGGGACATCGAGGCCGATGTCGGCGGCGACCTGCCGGCCCTGGTCGTTGAGCGTGAGCGCGATCGAGGACTCCGCGCGCGCCGTGGTGCTGTG
>JAYUYE010001036.1:0-2822 GCA_043752985.1 Myxococcales bacterium | reverse complement strand
ACACCGCGTTCGGCGACAGCGCGCCGGTCTACGACGTCACCCGCGTCCTGCTCACGGGTGGCCTGCGCAGCAGCGAAGGCACCGACCAGGTCGAAGTTGTCGGTGGCGGATTCGCGGTCACCACGAACCCCGCGTCGTACGGCTTCTCGGCGACGGCCGGTCAGTGCGTGTCGTCGACCGAGGCGCTCGACGCCGCGACCGACGAGTACTACACGCAGTGGACCGCCGGCACGTGCCAGTAACGCTACGCCAGGCCGATGAAGGCCATGTGGACGCCGCCTGACTGGCCGTCCCGGCGATAGCTGAAAAACCGGTCGCCTTCACACTTCGTGCAGGGCGGCCGGTCGTCGATCGCCTCGGGCCGGACGCCGGCGCGCTCGAGGAATGCGCGCGTCGCGGCGCGCAGATCGATGTGGTTCTTGTTCGGGCCCTCGACGATGAGGCCGGGTAGGTCGCCGAGGACCGCGCGAAACTCGTCGACGACCTCGCGGCCGACCTCGAAGCAGCACGGGCCGATCGACGGTCCGAGCGCGACGCGGATGCGATCGGGGCGCGCGCCGAGCTCGACCATCCGGGTGATCACGTTGGTCGCGATGCCGGCGACCGTGCCGCGCCAGCCGGCATGCGCCGCGCCGCAGACGCGGGCCTCGGGCTCGGCGAACACGAGCGGGATGCAGTCCGCGGCGAACGCACCGAGGACGGAGCCGACGCGGTCGGTGACGAGGCCATCGAACTCCGCGTTGTCGGCCAGCGGTTCGCCGACGCGCCAGACATTGGTGCCGTGGACATGTCGCGTCGCGACGAGCTGCGCCGGATCGTAGCCGGCATGCTCGGCGAGCAGCCGGCGATTGGTCGCGACGTTGTCCTGGTCATCGCCCCAGCGGACGGCGAGGTTGAGCGAGCTGCGCAGACCAGACGACACGCCACCACCTCGCTCGGGGAATCCATGAACGAAGCCCTCGCTCGGAATCACGGAGGAGCGGTGGAGCTTGATCGGTTCCTGGGCGTCCATCGGCTCGGGCTTACCATGGTACCGTCGAGCCATGATTCCGTATGAGGAGCTGGTGATCGCGCTGCAGACGTGGCGCGCCAAGCAGGGCCTTCCGGTCGGTCAGCTCTCCGGTGCGCTGACGCCGCCCCCGATGATGGCGGCGCCGATCGCACCGCCGATGGCTCCACCGCAGCGCTCGGGTCCGCCCGTCGCACCGCCGAAGTCGGGCAGCACGGGACCGCAGCAGGCGTTCGGCGGCAACGTCGCCACACCGCCGCCGCTCGCGGCGCCCGAGGAGTCGCTCGACGTCGACGAAGGCTCGCTGATCGAAGAAGAGGCGCAGCTCGAGAGCGAGGGGGAAGACTTCGAGCAACAGTTCCCGGCCGGCCGCGCCGCGCTCGATGACGGCGAGTCGACCGCGATCGGATCGGCGCCCGCCCCACGAGCGTCCGAGAGCACGATCGACGACGAGCCGGCGCCCGCAGCGGATCGCAACCGCAACGAAGACTGGTGACGGGCTCGATCGCCCAGGACGACGTCGCGGTCGAGGTCCAGGCGGTCCAGGGCACCGCAGCGATCGGCCGCGTGATCGAAGCCGGCGAGCGCGCCTTGTCCCTCGTCGGCCGCACCGTGCTCGTCGGTCCGATCGATCCATGCGGTGAGTGCGACGTGTGTCGACGTGGCGGCGGCGCCGTGTGCCCGCTCGCGCGCCGGCGCACCGAGATCTCCTCACCGTTGATCGCGCGTGGCCGCTGGGTCGTCGCACTCGGCGACGGCCTCGAGCTCCCGGTGCCCGGGGGCGCCGCGGTGGCTGGTGATGTCGCGCTCGCATACACGCTCTACGCGCGCACCGGTGCCGCCCCCCGCGAGCCGCTCGTGCTCGTCGGCGCGACCGCCATCACGCGATTCCTCGTCGAGATCACGATCGCCAAGGGGCTCGCTCCGGTCGTCGTGGTCGACCCGGCTCACACCGCGTGGCGAGACTGGTTGACGGCCAAGGGCGTCGCGCATGCGTCGAGCGCCGATGACGTGAGGGCCGCGATCGTGGCGCAGGGTCTCGGCGGCAAGCCATGGCGCGTGATCGCAACCTCGGGTGCGTGCGTCGAGCTCGCCGCGTCGCTGTGCGGACCGCGCGCGACCTTGACCGTACTCGCGCCGATTGCCGCGCTGCCCGGTGAGCTCGCGAGTCGCGAGGTCGGCGTGATCGCGGTGGCCGGGGCGCACCCGGACCTCGTCGTCGAGGCCGCGGCGATGTGCGTCAAGGGCGAGATCGACCTCGTCGGCGGCACGAGCGCGACACCAAACAGTGAGCTGCGCGCGATCTGCCGAGCTTTCTGATTACCTACATCGATTTTCGCCGGATGCGGCCGAGTCACCCAGCGATGGCATCGCACCCACGGGTTCACGCCCAGCAGCCGTCGTCGGTGCCGAGGATCCGCGTGATGGTGTACGCGGCGTGCTCGCATCGCGCGCTATGGGTCGAAAAGGAGATCGGCCGGGTCAACGCGGTGATGCAGATCGGGCGCCACGTCGAGCAAGTGGTCTCCGCGCTGATCGAGGATCCCCCGCCGCGTCCGCAAGTGCTGGTCGTCGACTTCGATGCGATCCGGCCGGTCGATCTGCTGCAGCTCCACGCCGTCCGCGAGCACGGCTGGTGCGGTCGGATCATCGGGCTCGGTGTCGTGCCCGCTGCCCTGCGCGCGTCGCTCGGGATCGAGCGCGTACTCAACACGCCCTTCGACGCCGACAGCCTTCGCGACGCGGTCGCGGAGATCGGATTCGAGACGCAGACCAAGGCGATCCCCGTGATGTTCGACGATCTCGAACCCGC
>JAYUYE010001035.1:0-2823 GCA_043752985.1 Myxococcales bacterium | reverse complement strand
TCGCCGCGAACCCCGCCGACGAGATCGCCAGCATGCGGCCGAACGGGACGTGGACGCCGAGCGGCGCGAGCAGGTAGTTCCACCGCCACGATCGACAGACGTGGACGATCGCGATGAGGCCGTAGAAGCCGAGCAGGTAGGGCAGGAACCCGCTCCAGGTCAGCCCGTTGAGCGTGTCGCTGAGCGCTTGGCGGCCGTGCTCGTTGGGCCAGACCAGCCACAGACACAGCGCCAGCATGATGGCGCTGAGCGCCAGGTTGATCGCGAGCTTCATGGGCGACTACTCGGGCAACTCTCCGAGGAGGATCGCGCGCGGGCCGTCGTCGAGCAGACGCTCGACGGTCGCGGCCCCGAGCTTCTTCTCGATCCAGGCGAGCCCGGCGGCGGCCTGCTGCAGATCGCCGACCTGGTGGGCATCGGTGGCGACCGCACACGCGAGCCCCGACTCGAGCAGGTGGCGCGCGGCCTTGGTCTCGCGGCGGCCGTGAAACCCTGCGATCGCGCCGAGATCGATCACGAACGCGCACTGCGCGCGCAGCGTTCGCGCGAGATCATCGTTGTCCCACAGCGCGTGATAGCGCTCGGGATGCGCGAGGACGGGGAGCTTGCCGGCCATGCGAAACTTGAACAGGTAGTCGATCATCGACGGTGGCATCAGCGGCGGCGGGATCTCGACCAGGAACGCAGTCGTCCCGCGGTAGCCCGGGATCGTGCCGTCGACCGATCGCTTGTAGAACACATCATCCCACATGTTCTCGGCGCCGAGCCGGAGGATGGGATGGGACGGCTTCCGCACGGTCTCCAGCTGCAGGAGGGTCTGCTCGATCCGCTCCCAGTCTGGGAGATACTGAGCAGCCTTCTGATGGGGTGTCACACACTGCTCGGTGATCCCCAGCGCTGCGAGCCCGTCGAGCAGCGCAATGGCCGTTGCCTGGTCCGGAGCGCCGTCGTCCAAGCCATACAGCACGTGGCTGTGGAGATCGACGTAACCCATGGAGCGCCTGGGGGTGTAACGCATGCCGCTCACGCGCACAACATCGCGTTGCCGTGGGGGATCCTGCGTGATACTGATCGACGAGTCCGGTGGCTAGAACCACCGGTCCAAGGACTTCCATGGCCCAAGGCGAGAAGCGTGAGAATTCGGTTTTGTTCTCGCTCCGCGAGCTCCGTCAGATCGAGGAGAACCGCGTGCAAGAAGAGTCGGAGGCTGTCCGCTCTGCGGAGGAACAGCGCGTCCGGGCACGTGACGCTGCCGAGCGTGCCGTTCGCGAGACCGAAGAGGCCCGCGTCCGTGGCGAGCGTGATGCTCTGCTCCAGATCGAGACGGCGCGCGAGAATGCCGAACGCGAGGCGCGGATGCGCGTCGAGTCGGCCGAAGCCTCCGAGCGTCAGCGCCAGCAGTCCGCACTCGAGCAGCAGCGGCTTCAGCAGGAGATGGAGCTGCGGCGTGCCGAGGTGGCGAAGAAGCGTCCGACCTGGATGCTCGCCGTCATGGGGTTGGCGCTCGTCGCCGCCGCTGCCATGATCTTCTTCGCGATCCGCAGCCGTGCGGACTCGGCCGAGGCCGAGAAGAAGAAGGTCGCGGCCGAGGCCATCGCGATGCAGGCCGTCAAGGACGCCGAGGAAGCGCAGCAGAAGGTCGAGCGGCTCGCCGCGGATCTCCAGGATCTCGACAAGAAGGTCAGCGCCGCGGTCGACAGCGTCGTCTCCGCGCAGAACGACGCGGATCGCTCGAACGCGACTGCGAAGCTCAAGCAGCTCCAGAAGGACAAGTACGAGATGGAGCAGCGCATCGCCGAGGCCAAGGCGAACGCCGCTCGCAAGGAGCGACTCAAGGGCGCGAAGGTCTCCGATGAGTGCAAGCGGAACCCGCTCGCCAGAGGCTGCATGTAAAACGCGCTCCCCGGAGCGATGTACGGATCGGGCGCCTCCTTGGGCGCCCGATGTCGTTTCGGGATCGTGCAATCGGCGATGATAGCGCGTGTCGTGCCGAACATGTCTCGTCAGCGCGCGCGCCGACGCCGAGCGCGAGATCCGGTTGCGCGCGAGGACGCAAAGGATGCGCGACGCGAGCTCGAAGCGAACAACTCGTTCACGAAGAAGTGCCTGCCGCCGTGACCGGGGCGTACCATCGCCCGGATGCGCTGGCTCCTCGTCCTCGCGTTGCTACCCGCGTGTAACTGCAACAACCCGAGCGGCGGACCGGACGCGGACGGGCCGTGCAATCCGCCGGCCCCGTGCGCGAATGGCGATGTCTGTCGCTACGACACGTGCGTCGCACCACCGACACCGTGCTCGACGAGCGCGGACTGTCCTGGTGATACGTACTGCGATACCTCGAGGTCGGAGTGCTTGCCGTGGGGCGTCGGCCCCGGCGGCGCCAGTGACCCGGAGTGCAAGCGCGAGCCGGTGCCCGGCGTGTTCTTTCCAAGCGCGCAGTGCGAGTGGCTCGCGCCGCCGGCGGGCGATCCGTTTCCAGAGCACAAGAACGTGCTCGCGATGCCGATGGTCGCCACGTTCTACAAGACGGGCGAGTTCCCGGTGCCGTCGATCGTGTTCACCTCGTACAACTTCACCGATGGCGGTGCGCAGTCGTGTCAGGGCACCGATCCGCTCTACTACGGCGTGATCCGCGTGATCGACGGCCGTACGTGCACCCAGCAGGCGAGCCTGCCGCTGCCCACGGTGATTGCTTCTGCTTCGGTCGCAATCGCGGATCTCGGCGGCCTCGATGCCACACCGGAGATCGTCGCCGCGCGTACGATCGGCGGCCTCGTCGCGTTCACGCTCAAGCCGACCGGCTGGGAAGTGCTGTGGCAGACG
>JAYUYE010001034.1:0-7067 GCA_043752985.1 Myxococcales bacterium | reverse complement strand
CCTCCTCCGGGTAGCTCTCCTGCTCCTGGATCAGGAACAGCGATGCACCGGCGATGTCGGCGTTGTTGCGGATTTCGGTCGCGAGCAGGGCCGGATCGCCGCCCATCTCGACGTTGAACGAGACGACGCGGAACGAATCGCCCGACGTCAGCGGCATGGAGAGCGCGCGCGTGGCGCCGCCGCGATCGAGTGCGAGCGCGCCGGTGACCGAGTCGCCGTCGACCCAGTCGGCAGTCGCGCCGAGATCAACACCGCAGCCGCCGAGCAAGAGGGAGAGCAGAGTCGCGCGGATCAAAATGCCCATCCGAGATCCATTCCTAGCCAGGGTGCAACGCCGCTCTTGCCAGCGACGCCCATCACGAACAAGCGCGCGAACACCGGGCCACGATACTCGTAGCCCACCGACAGCTGGGCGCCGATTCCGTTCTCGGTCTTGCCCATCCACTCGGGAACGGGCGACGGGGTCGTCAGGCGCACGAATTGCGGACCCGCGTCGACGAACAGCCGGTGCGAGTCAGCTCCGAGCGGATACGCGGTCACCGAAGGGCTGAACGAGAGCATCCGCTGGTCGCTCAGCACCGTGTACGAACCCACGGCACCGACCGCGAACCGGCGATGAACCTGGTAACTGTAGCCGAGGCCCCACGTCCCGCTCTTGCCGAGGATCTCGACGTAGAGAGCGTGCCGGCGAGACGGCGGCGCCGAGGTTGTGGCCGTGATCGCAGGCTCAGCAAACGCGTTCTGCATCGTCAACATGACGAGCAGGATCCACCCCAAGGACCTGATCATTGCTGAACACGGTATCTGCGCGAACAGCCAGCGCCTACCAGTTTTTGCCTGCGAAATTTCCTCACCGGTGACAGGTCAAGGAGCAGTCGATGCAGGCGTCGCCGCACGGACAGCCCTTGATGCACCGGTCCTGCTTGACGTGACAGGTCAGCGAGCAATCGATACACGAGTCGCCACAGGGACATCCCTTCGTGCACTGCGGCCCCGACCGGGTGGGCGGTCGCGGCGCCGAGCCATTGCACTGTCGGACGGAGATCCCGGTGACCGCGAGCGCCACGGCCGCAATCACCGCGGCGATCGTCCGCTTCTGCTTGGTTGACAGAGCCGGCCTTGGTTCGATCACCGGAGAGCCACCCGCACCGGGTCGCCGGCGCGTAGCGTGCCGTCGCTGAGGATGTCGGCGCGAAGCCCACCGCGATGGACGAGTGCCCGCAGGATCGGCCGGTTGGCGTAGCGCTGGATCACGACGCACGGCTCGCACAGGCGGACGCCGCGACACCGCACCTCGCCGATCGAGAACTCGTGACCGACAAGGCGATCGAGCGCGATCCCGCGGGTCACGAGATTGCGACGGTGCACATCCGGCTCCAGCGCCGGCGAGAACGATTCGCAGACCTCGGCCTCGATCAACGTCAGCGCACTGCCGGGGAGCTTCGAGGGGAACGTGCCCGTGCCCAGCGCGTGGCGATCGCCGTCGAGGCCGAGGCCAGCGGTCGCGCGCACCTCCTCGCGTGCGATCGCGGGCGCCGCAGCGCGCGGCGCGATCCAGATCGCCTCGAGAGTGCCCACGGTGTCGGGTGCGACCGCCGGCGCGGGCCGCGCCGTGGCGATGTCGCCTGCCGCGATCAGGTACGCCGTCGCGATCTCCCAGCCGCCGCCTGGAATGACTCCGGCCGGATCCCAGACCACGCCCGACGGCACGCCGAACATGATGACGGCGCGGTGCTCTCCATCGCGGCGCATGCGCGCGATCCATGGCCCCGGCCACGCGAAGCTCGTCGGATTCGCGATCGGAACGAGCCCCACACCAAACCCACCGAGCCAGCGCGCGACCCGCTTCCCGCCGACCTCCTCACCAGGCTCCGGACCGATCACCTCGGAGAACGGCAGCTCGAGGATGGTTGCGATGCAGGCGGCGAAGCTCCCCTCGTCGCTGCGCATCGCGTCTTCGAACGGGACCTCGCGCATGCCCGAGCCTACCGCGAGTATGCTCGGTGTGTCGTGACGGACGAGCCCATCGGACACCTCGAGACGCTGATGCCAGAGACGCTGGCGACGGCGCACGACAACCTGCGCTCGACGATCATTCCGGCAGCCTCGCACTCGACCGCCGGCCAGCGCGCGATGGAGATCCTCGAGGCCCTCTCGAGTGGCTCCGAGCTCGAGACCGGCGAGGTGATCGGTCAGGGCGGGATGGGAGTGATCCGGGCAGCGACCCAGCTCGCGCTCGGACGTGGCGTCGCGGTGAAGACACTGAAGCCGGGGCGCGCGGATCGGTCCGCGGCGCTCGATCTGCTGCGCGAGGCGTGGGTCACCGGCTCGATCGAGCACCCCAACGTCGTGCCGGTGCACTACCTGCAGATCGATCCCGAGGGCATCCCGGTGATCGTGATGAAGCGGATCATCGGGGTCGAGTGGAGCGCTCTGCTCGGCGATGCGGCGGAGGTCGACCGCAGGTTTGGGGCGAGCGATCTGCTCGCATGGAACCTCGGCATCTTGATGTCCGTGCTCAACGCGCTTCGCTACGCGCACAGCCGCGGCATCGTCCATCGCGACGTCAAACCGAGCAACGTCATGATCGGCGACTTCGGCGAGGTCTACCTCCTCGACTGGGGCATCGCGGTCAGCCTGCGCGACGACGGAAGCGGCCGGCTTCCACTCGCGGTGAATGCAACCGTGCTCGCCGGCACGCCGCACTACATGGCACCGGAGATGCTCGGGCAACGCGACAGCCCGCCGATCACCGAGCGCACCGATGTGTATCTCGCCGGCTCGGTGCTGTTCGAGCTGATCGCAGGACACCCGCCGCATCTCGGGACGACCGCGACGGCCGTGTTCTCGAACGTGCTGCTGTCAACACCGCCGATGCCAGCGAGCGCACCGCCCGAGCTCGCGCGGATCTGCTTGCGCGCCATGGACTCCGACCCCGCCGAGCGCTTCGAGTCGGTCGAGGGGCTGCGGCTCGCCGTACAGGCGTATCTCGGCCATCGCGGATCCTCGGATCTGGCGGCTCGTGCGGCCGTGCGCGTCGACGAGCTCCTCGCGACGCTCGCGGCCGCGCCCGCCTCCAGCGCAGATGCCGAATTCGATCGACGCGAAGCCATCTATCGCCTGTTCGATGCGTGCCGGTTTGGCTTTTACGAGGCGCTCTCGGTGTGGCCCGACAACGAGGACGCCAACATCGGACTGGTCCGCGCAGTCACGGCGGTCGCGGACTACGAGCTGCGCACCGACAATCCGAAGGCTGCGGTCACGCTGCTCGGCGAGCTGCCGTCTCCACCGGCCGAGCTCCTGGCGAGTGCGCGCGCCCACGTCGCGAGCCAGGCGCGGCATCACGCGGAGCTCGAGCAGCTTCGCCGGCAGCAGGATCCGTCGATCGGTAGGCGCACGCGGACGAATCTGTCCGTGCTGTTCGGGATCACGTTCACGGCGCTGCCGCTCGTCAATCAGGCGAGGAGCGCCGGTCTTTCGAACGACTCCCACGGGCGCGATGCGATGCTCGCCGCCGTCATGTTCGCGGTCGTGTGCGGTGTCCTGTTCTGGGCGCGCAACTCGCTGCTCGCGACCCACGTCAATCGCCGGCTCGCGGGCTCGGCCATCTTCGTGATCGTCGGGCAGATGGTGCTGTCGTTCGGTGCGTGGTCCCTCGACGTCTCGATTCTCCACACCCAGGTCTTCGTCATCTTCTACTGGGGCACCGTGATGTCGCTGCTCGCGATCCATCTCGATCGCTGGCTCGCGCCCTCCGCGGCGTTCTACTTCGCGTGCTTCCTGCTCGCGGCCCAGCGTCCGGACCTGCGGTTCTACGCGATGGCCGCCGGGAACCTCGGCTTCGCGGTCAATGCGTTCTGCCGCTGGGCACCGGCGACGCTGAGGGAGACAGCGGAGGAGCGCGACGTGCGCCTCGACCGCGACGCCCGCGCGCGCGAGCGCCATCGCCGCCGCCGCTGAGCGTGAGCGCTGCTAAAACGATCCAGCGTGCAAGGACCGCCAATCCGGCTCGACGACAGGATCGGGCCGCTGGACGCGCCGGATCACGATGCAGCGGCGATCGGCGGTGGCGCCGAATGCACGATCTGGTGGCTCGCCGGCGTTGGATACCCGGCAAGACCGAACTCCTCGCGGACCGCGCGCGAGGTCGCGAAGAACACGTCCCAGTAGTGCTCGTTCGCCGCGAACGGGCGGATCGCGAGCACCGGACCTGCAGGCGTTGTATCGAGGATCTCGACGACCGGCGCCGGCTCGGCCTTGACGTTGGGGATCATCGCGATTCGCGTTCGCAGACGGCGGATCGCATCGTCGACATTGACGGAGTGCGCGAGCTGGGCGACGAGATCGACGCGGCGATACGGATTCGCGGAGAAGTTCTGGATGCTATCGCCGAGGATCTTACTGTTGCCGACGATGTTCTTGATGTTGTCGGCCGTATTGATCGTTGTCACGAACAGTGCGATCTCCTCGACGACACCGGTGACACCGCCGCCCGTGATCATGTCGCCGACCTTGAACGGGCGGAGCACCACGAGGAATACGCCGGCCGCAAAGTTCGCGAGCAGCCCCGACCACGCCATGCCGATCGCGATGCCCGCCGCCGCGAGGATCGCGGCGAAGCTCGTTGTCTGGACGCCGAACACGCCGAGAACCAGGATGACCAGCACGATCTTGAGGACGACACTCAAGATGCTGTCGATGTAGCGGGTCAGCGTCGGCTCGATGTTGCGGCGCGCGAGGCGCGCCTTCAGCGTCCTGGTGATGAGGCCGATCGCGAACCGACCGCCGATCCACAGCGCGAGGGCGCCGACAATCCGTGTGCCGATATCGAGTGCGAACGGTAACGAGGTCGCGACGAGGTTGTCGACGAAGGTGGGCTCAGCAGGAAGGGCCATGGGACGTTCTACTGCGCGCGCGACATCGGGTTCAGGTAGTCCACCCTGATGCTGGGCGCGCTAGGCTGTGGGAGATGCCCTCGGCCCGGGATGCCCTCGATCGCGTTCATTCGCTCGCGTACCTCGAAGGACTCGAGGCAGAACCCGGGGTCGTCGCGGAGCGGCTCGCGGCCGAGATCCCGAGCGCGACCACGATCCCGGAGCTCGAGGCGCGCGACGCGCTGCTCGCAGACACGCTCGGTCAGATCGACGCGATGATCGCGCGTGCGATGCGGCTGCGGCTCGACCATGGGCTGGCCGCGGATAGCTCGATCGGCGCGCCGACCCGCAACGTGTTCTCGTTGACGATCGCGAGCTACGTGAATCGACTCGCGGTGCTCGAGGACCGAGCGCGGGACATCGCGACGCGTGGTCGCTCGCCCGATCCCGGACGGATCGCGCAGATCGTGGTCGACGCGGCGCAGCGAGCGCTCGATCTGCGTGATGTGGTTCGCGGCAGCGTGCTCGACCTGATCCGGCAGCTCGCGCAGGCGACGGTGCCCGACGCCGATCAGCGCGCGCGCGATCGCAAGCGCACCGAGCCCGAGCGCCGCCGCTGGAGCGCGGTCCGGCGCGATCTCGAAGCCGTGGTGGTCGATCCCGAGCGAATACTCGTGGCTCCACTCTCGGGACGCATCACCGCCCTCCCCGTCGAGCTCGATGAGCCGCTACCCGAGCCCGAGCCCACTTTCAAAGAGCTGCTCGAGCTCGACTGAGAGTCATGCTGAATCGCCGGCCAGCCATCAGAGCGACGGCGGCTGGTTCTTCATTTCCACTCCCCGGGTTTGGCCGTTCAACGCTCTGGATACGACATCGGTCTACGCGCCGTGCTGTCGCATCGCCGCTTCGAGTGGCGCCAGGATCTCGTCGTCGAGTCGCGTGCTGCGCAGAGCAGTGAACCGGGCCATCACGCTGCGCAGGTCTGCGATCAGCGCGTCGGCATCGGTGAGCTCGCCCCGCGTTCGCAGCTCGCGCCGCAGGATCGTGCACATGTAGCTCACGCAGCGTTCGGGGCGATCGGCGGCCTCGAGCGTACAGCCCTGCGCGCCGCGGAACGCGCAGCCGGCGTGCTCGTCGTTCGGAGCGTGGAGATCGCGCGACCGCGTCCCTGCTGCTGCGAGCGCCGCGAGCTCGTCGTCAGAGAACAGATCCGCGGTGACGCCCGTGCAGCAATCTCCGCCGGAGAACGCTCCGCGTGGCCAGCGCTTGCCCGCAGCGCAGCTCGCGCACGACGTCACGCTCGCGAGCGAGGCCGAGATCCGGACCTTGAGCGCGCGCAGCTCCCGAGCCGCCGCGCGCTCCTCGTCACCGGGGCGCTGCATTCGTGCGGCCCGCAGGCGATCGTACAACGCGATCAGCTCGTCGGCGCGCGTTCGCACGTGACGCGCTCGCAGAAGCAATCGCTCGACCGGGATCAACATTTTGCGGAACCAACGCAACGGTACCGGATCGGAGACCGCGATGCGATCGAGGCCGACCGAGACTGCAACGTCCGCCTTGCCGGGTCGGGCATCGGTTGCCTCACAGCATCTTCGCGAGATAGATCGCGGTCTCACCCGGCATGTACGCGCCGTAATAGAGGCGATCTGCGCCGCACAGCGAATAGCCGAGCCGCTCGTACGCCGCGATCCCTGGGACGTTGACGTTGCTTGTCTCGAGCCAGACATGAGTCGCGCCGACCTCGCGGGCGTACACCTCGACGCGCTCGAGCAACGCGCGCCCCACCCCGCGGCGGCGCCACTCCGGCGCGATGTAGAGGAACCACAGGATCAGCCGCCCGTGCCACGGCTCGTACTCGACCGTCGCGAAGCCCTGCACGCCGCCCTCGTCGGCAACCCAGCCTACGTCCCAGCGCGCCCAGCCCGCGAACACCTCGGAGATCGAGTAGCGCTTCACGAGCGGCGTCGCGAGTGCGCGCTCGACCAGCTCGAGGCGGCGATTCGTGGTCACGACATCGAACACCGTGGCGGTCTCGAACGACGTGTCGATCGCCTCGACGGCTTGCCGGTCAGCGGCGCGATCCAGCTCGCGGATCGTCATCCGCCAGACAGTACACAATCGCTCGGCATCTCGGCGCGCGGATGACATGAGCGTTGCAGCCGAGGTCGGTCCCATCACCGCGACGAGGTGCTC
>JAYUYE010001033.1:0-2827 GCA_043752985.1 Myxococcales bacterium | reverse complement strand
GGGTCAGATCCAGGGCCGGCGCAGCGACCGTCTGGAGGTCGGCGAACGGCTTGCCGGAGCGCACGAGCTCGCCGAGGACCCCCTTCGCCGCGCTCGCGGCCAAGCTGCCATCGACGACCGCTGTGAGCAGCTGGGCAAGCTGCTCGGGATCGAGGCTTCCGATGTTCCGGTCCTCGAGCGCCCGCGGCAGCTCGTTGATGATCCACTTGGCAGCGATCTCCGGCGGCACGCGGCGCGCGACAGCCTCGCTGAGCTCCGCGGTCTCGCGATCGGCGGCGAGCAGATCCGCGTGCTCGGCGGTGATGCCGGGGAGCGCGGAGATCCGTGCATGCGCGGCCGCGAGCTCGGGATCGCGCGTGCGTGCTTCCGCGCGAAACTCGGCGGGAGACTTCCCCTTGGGCCGCGTCTGCGCCTTCGGATTCTTTTGAACCTCTGTTCGGATCTCGACCCTGTCGTCTCCTTGGATGACTTTTACCTTCGCCTCGTGCACGCGCGCATCGCGCAGCGTGACGATCCGGTTCAGGACCAGCGCGCCCGGCGCCGAATCCGGATCGACGGCGAAGTATCCGACGCGCTCGAGCTGCCATCGCGATCCGACCACTGCGTCGGCGAAGCTCTTCTCGACCCGAGCACCGGTCACGACCTGGAACGACGCCGGATCGATGTGCTCGATGAAATCGCCGCCACCCTCCTCGGGCTTGGGCACCTTGAACAGCCGGTCGTAGAGGCGCACCTCCACGGGCACCGAGGTCGAGGCATCGACCCAGTGGATCACGCCGGCGACCTTCTTGCCGTCCGCGGGCTTCTTGCCGCCGAGCGTCTCGCGGTGCACCGTCGCGCGGAGCTTCACGGCGGTGCCGGCTGCATCGCGCTCGACGACCTCGGTCGCGGTGATGCAGTAGCCGTAGCGCAGGCGAACGGTGCGCGCCGGAGCAAGCCGCTGGTAATCGGCCGGTGGGTTCTCCGACCAGTCATCGCGATCGATCAGGATGCGTCCCGAGATCAAGACGGGGCGCGAGCCGGGCTTGCCAACATCGGGCGGGAAGTACGGCGCTTCGATCGTCTCGGAGCGACCATCGTCTTCGAAGCCTGGCCAGCCGGTGAGCTCGACCTCGATCGGGTGGAGCACGCCCAGCACGCGCGGCGCGGTGTGGTTGAGATCATCGCGCAGGCAGTACTCGAGCTTGCCGATGTCGACCGACGAGTTCGCCTTCGCGACGCCGATCATGTCGCAGAACGCGCGGATCGCCTCGGGGCTGTAGCCGCGGCGGCGCATGCCCACGATCGTCGGCATCCGCGGATCGTCCCAGCCGGTGACGTGCTTGCCCTGTACGAGCGTGAGCAGCTTGCGCTTGCTCATCACGGTGTAGTCGAGGACGAGGCGCGCCATCTCGTACTGGTGCGGGCGCGGCTTCCACGGCCCGGTGTTGTCGAGGACCCAGTCGTAGAGCTCGCGGTTGTTCTCGAACTCGAGCGTGCAGATCGAGTGCGTGATGCCCTCGATGCCGTCCTCGAGCGGATGCGCGTAGTCGTACATCGGGTAGATCTTCCAGCGATCGCCGCTGCGATGATGGTGCGCGTGGCGGATCCGGTAGAGCAGCGGATCGCGCATCTTCATGTTCGCCGACGCCATGTCGATCTTCGCGCGCAGCACGCGCGCACCGTCTGGGAACTCGCCGGACTGCATGCGGCGCAGCAGATCGAGGTTCTCCTCGACGGAGCGGGTCCGGAACGGGCTGTCACGGCCCGGCTCGCTCAGCGTGCCGCGGTATTCCTTGGTCTGATCATCGGTGAGATCGCAGACGTAGGCCTTGCCCTCGGTGACGAGGCGCTCGGCGAGCTCGTACATCCGCGGGAAGTAGTCCGCCGAGAACAGCACCGCGGCCGGCGAGAAGCCGAGCCAGCGGACGTCGGCTTCGATCGAGTGGACGTATTCGACGTCCTCCTTGACGGGATTCGTGTCGTCGTATCGGAGGTTGCAGCGGCCCTGGTAGTCGCGCGCGACTCCAAAGTCGACGCAGATCGCCTTCGCGTGGCCGATGTGGAGGTATCCGTTGGGTTCCGGCGGGAATCGCGTGACTACCGTCGAGTGCCTGCCGGTGCGCAGGTCCTCGTCAATGATGTCTCGGATGAAGTCGTTTCTCTCGACGGCCATGACGCCGCGCAGTCTACCCGGTACGCGCGAACTGGCCTAGGGACTGGTACCGTGACCCATGCGCTGGCTGATGGGATGCATCGTGTTCGCGGCGTGTGCGAAGCCACCTCCGCCGAAGCCGCCACCGGCGGAGCTCGAGGTCACAGGTCCGGCGAGCTTCGCCGGGAGCTGGGTCGCCGATGACGACATGGATCGTGGCTACACGCTCGTCATCGATCGGGTGGGCAAGCTCGTACTGACGATCGACCGCGGCAAGATGGGCCGCTGCGAGCAGAAGGGCACGCTCGAGAAGGGCGCGGACCCCCGCAGCTATCGCATCGCGTACTCGAAGGACACGTGCAATCCGCCCGCCGCCGCTCCCACGCCGCTCGAGTTCAAGATCGCGTCGTTCACCGGCGGTACGCTCGCGCTCGTGATCACGGGCGATGGCTCCGAGCGCCGGCCGGTCTACACGCGCGATCCGAAGTCAGCGCAGTAACGAGTACGCGACGATCGTGACCAGGGTCCCGAACAGGGACTTGAGGAACCCCGATCCTGGCTCGGGCACGCCGAGCGGGACGGTCGTCGCGTATTCGGTGCCGACCCAGACCCGCATCGCCTTCTCGCCGCCATTCGCGGTCATCACGATCTCCTCGGTGCCGACCGGCGCGTCGGAGATCACGATTCTCCCGG
>JAYUYE010001032.1:0-2832 GCA_043752985.1 Myxococcales bacterium | reverse complement strand
CGTCCTCGTCGAGCTCGAGCGACAGGATCGGTCCCGTGCTGAGATCGACCTCGAACTCGTTCGGGTCGTCGGCCGCTTCATCAGCACCATAGGTCTCGAGCACGAGCGCCTCGAGCTGGTGTGCCGATGCAACCGCGACTCGAACTTGCACCTTCATCGCGCGGGTGAGCTGTGCCTCGAGAGCAGGGGCCGGATCACGGACGCAGACGATCACGTCGCCGTTGCCCATGCGTCCGATCGGAAGTGCGATGCAGGCGCGTGCGAGCGCAGCCGAGAGTAACGGCGCGACCGCTGGATCGCGACCGCTGAGGTGGCGCTGCAGCGCGGCCGCTACTCCGTGTTGTTCTGCGAGCGCGCACGCAGCGTCATCGGCGCTGAGCGCACCGCCGATCACGAGCAGCGAGCACAGCCGCTGACCGCTGGTCTTCTGCGTGGCGAGCGCGCGCGAAAGGATCGCGGGCTCGATCCAGCCATTGGCGATCAGAATGTCTCCGATGCGCTTCACGCCAGTGGGGCGCCGCCCCAGGGCCCCCGAGTCGCCACGTTCATCGGACCCAAGTCTGCCACGAACGGCGGAGCCGGCGGATCCACCGGCGACGAACGGTCTTTATTCAAACCGCCAGCGATCGCGTAACTCGCGAAGATCACGAGTGCGAAAGAATCGAATGGACACGGTCGCACGGCCGTGCGCGCACACCGTGCTCTTATGCCTCAACTACCCGAAGTCATTGGACAATTAACATATCAAGCACTACAATTTTCTCGTGAACGTAGGCAGCCACATCGGTCAGTACCGGATCCTTAGAAAGATCGGCGTGGGCGGGATGGGAACCGTTTATCTCGGCGAGCACATCCTTCTCGGGCGTCGCGCCGCGATCAAGACGCTGCTCCCCGCGCTGTCGATGCAGAGCGAGATTGTCGAGCGGTTCTTTACCGAGGCGCGCGCGACCTCGGCGATCACCGATCACGGTGTCGTCCAGATCTTCGACTTCGGCTATCACGTGGATGGCACCGCGTACATCGTGATGGAGCTGCTCGAAGGTGAGTCGCTGCAGACCCGGATCGATCGCCTCGGTCAGATCGCACCGAGCGTCGCGCTCCGGATCGCACGTCAGGTCGCGGGCTCGCTCGCGGCGGCGCACGTCAAGGACATCGTTCACCGCGATCTCAAGCCCGAGAACATCTACCTGATCGCGGACCCAGAGGCGGCAAGCGGCGAGCGCACGAAGATCCTCGACTTCGGGATCTGCAAGCTCGGTGTCTCCGGTGCAGAACCCGCGCTCACGCAGTCCGGCACGACCATGGGCACCCCGGTGTACATGTCTCCGGAGCAGTGCCGCGGCGCCGGCAAGGTCGATCATCGCTCGGACATCTACGCACTCGGATGCGTGCTGTTCCACATGGTCGCGGGCCGGCCACCCTTCGAATGTGACGGCGCGGGCGAGTTCATCGTCGCTCACCTCCAGGAGGAACCGCCGACGCCGAGCACGTTCATCCCCGAGCTCCCCGATCTCGTAGATGGCCTGATCCTCCGCTGTCTCGAGAAGTCTGCCGACGATCGGTTCCAGACGATGACCGAGCTGCAGCACGCGCTCGAGTACGTCCTCGCGCGGATCAGCTCCACGGAGATCGCGGTTCCGTCCCCGCTACCGCCCGCGATGCCGATCGCGGCAGGGTACCGGTCGTCGTATGACCTCAACGTCGGCACACCGGTGTCGACGCAGAGCCGCAAGGCGCCGACACCCGGTGCGCAGAAACCTACGACTTCGCGCCGCCGCAAGTCGAACTCCTCGAAGTCGCACTCGCGCGCACGCAGTGGCTCGCAGCACGAGCCGATCTCCACGGGCGCAGGCACCCCGAGCTCGGTCGTCGCCGCAGAGGACCGCGTTCGCACGTCGGGCCGCGAATGGTTCGTCTCGCCCGATGACGCTGTTGCTGATGATCCGCGCGTCACGAGTGTCCGCCCGCGCGGTCGCGCCGCGGTCGCGATCGTGCTGTTCGGCATCGCTGCCGCGGTGGCTGCGACCCTGTTCATGACCCGCGGCGAGGACGCGGTCGCCGCTTCGGCCCCGCTCCCCGAGACGGTCGCGACGACGACGGTACCTGTCACGGCGCCGGCTTCGTCCCCGGTCTCCGAACCCGCGCTGGCAGTCGCCGTTGCCATCGAGGCGCCGCGCGAGGCGACGACGATCAAGGGAGATCCTGGCAACGTTCCCGCCGAGGAGACGCAGGCCGCGACCACCGCCGCCGCCACGAAGGCCGTCGATCGCGGTGCCCGCGCGAAGGCGACCAAGCAGACCGCGAGCAAGTCCGCGAAGGCACGCCCGAAGGCCCAGCCGCAGCGTCGTCCCGCCGCGCGCCCTTCGACCCCGACGACGTCTACCCCCAAGTCCGACTCTGCGCCGGCCGAGGATCTCTATGACACTCGCTGATCGTGTTCGTGCCCTGACGCTTCTCGCCGCGACGGGCCTCCTCGTTCAAGTTCACACCTCGCACGCGCAGTCGGCCGAAGCGGAAGTTCTGTTTCGCGACGGACGCAAGCTGATCAAGGCAGGCCAGGTTGCGCCCGGCTGCGACAAGCTCGCTGCCAGCGAGCGACTCGAGCCGAGCATCGGCACGCTGCTCAACCTTGGCGACTGTCGCGAGAAGCTCGGAAAGTACGCGAGCTCGTGGGCGGCGTTCCGGAAGGCCGAGGCAATGGCGAAGCGCGCGGGCAACGAACAGAAGCGCATGCTCGAGGCGCGCAATCGCGCGAACAAGCTCGAACCGCAGCTCGCGAACCTCGTCATCCAGGTCGACCGCAAGCTCGACGGCCTGATCGTCAAGCGTGAT
>JAYUYE010001031.1:0-2833 GCA_043752985.1 Myxococcales bacterium | reverse complement strand
GGTTGTCGTTGCTGGCGACGTATCCGGTGCTGGGGCGTCTGTTCGGCACGGAATTCGAGCTGTGGCAACGCGAGTGCACACGGCTGCTTCATCGTCTCGCGGCAGATTGGATCGCACTCGGCGAGCAAGGGGAACCAACGCTCGTCGATGTCTCGGCGCTCGCATTGAAGCGACCGCCGGATGCTGGTCCGCCTCTCCTGCTCACGCTCGTGAGTGGCAAGCGCGTCGTGTACCACGGCAAGGATCTGCGGATTGCCGCGTGGTTCGCCGAGCTCGTATCCGAGCTAACGCGAGCCGGCCTGACGCTCGCACTCGCACCGCGCTCGATCCTCGCTCGCGATCGCTACGCGTGGGCCGACTACGTTGAATCATCCCCGTGTACCGACAGCGCCCAGGTGGAGCGCTACTTCACGCGCGTGGGGATGTATCTGCGGTTGTTTCAGGCACTGCGTACGATCGACATGCACGGTCGCAACGTCATCGTCGTCAACGAACACCCGGTCTTCATCGATCTCGAGACGGTGCTGCAACCGCCACGCGGGCTCGCGGGCGGCAGTCCTGTCGCACTCGCCGTTCGCGAACGTTTCGATGCGTCGGCGCTGGCGGTCAGCTTGCTGCCGATCTGGCTCGCCGGCGGACCCGGATTTCGCGCGCTCAACGTCGGTGGGCTCAACCGCGGAGGGGACTTCGTGCTCCCTGGGGACGCCTCTCATAGGGTCACTCGCGTCGAACCGACGGTGCCCGCGATCGGCGGCAAGCTGTCGTCGATCGGCGAGCATCTGCCGTACATCATCGCCGGCTATCGTTCGATGAGCTCCGTGCTCGCAGCATGCGAACCCGTGCGCGAGCTTCTCTCTCGTGTCGCGGACCTGCGTGTCGCCGTGTTGTGGCGATCCGGATTCATGCACAAGCGCATCTCGGACCAGAGCCTCGCCCCGTTGCTGATGACCGACGGTCGCATGCGGGACGCATTTCTCACCCACCTCGTGCTCGGTTTGCCTGACGACAGGTCCCGTCAGCTCGCGCTGCACGAGCTGTGGGCGATTCGCGATGGTGCATCACCGTCGTTCGAATCGAGGCCCGCGAGCCATGCGATGTACTTGCCCGACGGCAGCCTCCTTCCGGGTGTATTCGGGGCGACGGCGCTCGAGCGAGTGGAGCTGGTGCGCTCGGCGAGCGACACCGACCGGGATATCGACGCAATTCACAGCGCGATCGGCACCGAGGCGGAGGCCAACGGTGATCCGCCGCCGGTGTGCGAGGCACGACCGACCGCGAGGGCGGAGGCATCCAATCCGCTCGAGCACGCGATCGCGATCGCGGACTTCATCCTCGGTGAGGCCGTGACGGCGGGCGACGAGGCGATGTG
Organism: Myxococcales bacterium; assembly: GCA_043752985.1. Taxonomy (GTDB): domain Bacteria; phylum Myxococcota_A; class Polyangia; order Haliangiales; family Haliangiaceae; genus JABFXX01. The sequence goes on along the minus strand of JAYUYE010001031.1, from coordinate 1,464 downwards.
GCTCGGAGCGACGTGGTTGCCGACGGCCGGTGTGCGACGCATCGATATTCTCCCCGCTGACCTGATGTCGGGTTCGGCAGGACTCGCCGTGGTGTTCGCCTATCTGCATCGGCGGTGTGGGGAGCCGCGGTTTCGCGAGGCCGCGGTCCGGGCGCTCGGGCCCGTGTCGCGTGAGGTTCACGCTGCGATCGGCCGCCCGCAGCCACTCGTCGGCGCCTTCACCGGCATCGGTGCGCAGCTCTACGCGCTCGGCAAGTGCGCGGAGCTCCTCGATGACCCGTCGTACCTGGACGTAGTGAAGCGCTGCCTCGGTTCGATCTCACCCGCCGTCGCGTCGCCCAACCTGCCGCACGATGTGGTGCTGGGCGCCTCCGGCGTCCTGCTCGTCGCGGCAAATCTGCTCGAACCGTTTTCGCGCCCTCCAAACCTCGGACACATCGCGAGCGCTCTGCGGGAGCCGGTACCGCCTCGACGCGAGACGTTCGTCGATGGCACGCGCTGGCTCGCGGGACTGCCGAACGAACGCGAGGGCATTGCATGGGCGCTCGCTCGCTGGGACGGCTCGGCGAAACACGTGGTGCTCCCCGAAGATTCTTCGCTGATGACGCGGATCGCTTGCGCGCGAGCGAACGCGCCGCTGCCTGAACCCGTTCTTGCCGGTGATCCTCGAGCAAGCCTCGCGGATCTTGTCATGACCCTCGCCGCGCGAGATGCGTTCCGCGTCCCCGCCCTCACCGATCGCGCGCGCATGATTGCGGATGCGATCGTGACGCGACGTCGCGAGACCGGACGCTGGCTCGATGATCCATATGTCGCCGATCGCTATCACCTCTCCGCGATCTCGGGGCTGAGCGCGGTCGCGCTCGCATTCGCGCGCCTCGACGCGCCCGAGCTGAAGTGCTGCGTGCGGCTCGTCTACTGACGCTTCGTGATCAGATGGTCACCGAGAACGAGCGCGTCGATAGTTGTCCCACGGAAGCACGCAACCGCGTCGTCGGGCGTCTCGACGATCGGCTCGCCGCGCACGTTGAACGAGGTGTTGAGCAGCACGGGGACGCCGGTGATGTCGCGAAACGCGGTCAACAGGCGATAGAACCGCTCGTCGGTCGCCTCGTTGACCGTCTGTAATCGCGCCGAGCCATCGACGTGGGTCACCGCGGGCAGCTTGTCACTCGTGACGTCCGTGCACATCAGCATGTACGGCGACGGCGTGGGGCTCGCGAAGTACTCGTGGACGTGCTCCTCCAGCACGGACGGCGCGAACGGACGGAACGCCTCGCGATGTTTGACGCGCTTGTTCAGCACGTCCTTCATGTCGGCGAGCATTGGATTGCACAGGATGCTGCGATGCCCGAGCGCGCGCGGTCCAAACTCGCACCCGCCCTGGAACCACGAGACGATCTTGCCGTCCGCGATCAGCCGCGCGACCGTCGAGTACAATGCATCGCCCTCGAGCTGGCTCGT
>JAYUYE010001030.1:0-2835 GCA_043752985.1 Myxococcales bacterium | reverse complement strand
CGATCTCGATCGACTTCCCGTATCACGGAGAGCGCACGTACTGCGCGAAGGGCGGCCCGGTCTCCGTGGTCGACCCGCTCGACGGTAGTCTGGCATCGCTCGACCCATGCTCGTCGGGCACCACCTGCAACGACGTCGGCAAGTGCGTCGACGCGCAGGGCAACGGCAACCACCTCGCGACGTTCGGCGTGATCGATCTGCCGGTCGCGTCGGGCGCGGTGTTTCTCGAGATCGAGCACATCTCGAACAGCAAGGATCACTTCCAGCAGGCGCTCGTCGACCTCGGCGCGCTCGACCGCGCGCTGCGCAAGGGCGACTGGTCGGCTCTGCTCGGCCGCCCCGTCGACACGGCGAAGATCTTCTACGCGGGACAATCGCTCGGCGGGATCGTGGGCGCGGTGTTCCTCGGCACCGATCCGGACATCTCGCGCGCGGTGCTCAACGTGCCGGGTGCGAACCTGATCCCGATGTTCGATGACTCGACGTTCTTCAGCGCGCAGATGGACGCATTCTTCACGCGCCACAACATCACCCGCGAGAGCTACGAGGGCCGCCGGTTCATCACCGTCGCGCGCTGGTTCATGGACGCCGTCGATCCGCAGCACCTCGGTCCGATCACCGGCGCACGCGCGCTCTTGATCCAGATGGCCACGCTCGACTTCATCATCCCGAATGCGTCGACCAAGCTGCTCGAGCAGGTGACCGGCGCGCCGCGCCGCGATTACGTCGGCGAGCACGGCTTCATCACGATTCCGATCGAGCCCGCCTACTTCCGCGGCGTGCGCGAGCTTGCGGCATTTCTCTCCGGGGAGCTCCAGCCATGAAGGCGCTCCTCGCGGTCTGTCTCCTCGCATCCGCCGCTCACGCGGGCGGCACCGCCGTCGGCGAACAGAACGCCGTGTCCGCGGGCACCGGTGGCGCCGGCGCCGGACGCGATGACGATCCGGGCGCGGCGTGGCACATCCCCGCGGCGCTCGCGGACGGTGCCGGCATGCGCGTCGGACTCTCCCTCGCGCTCGCCCACCCGATGCTGCAAGCACGCGCGATGGACGACTCGTGGACCGCGGATAGCGAGGGCCGGTGGTCGACACCGCCCCACCTCGACGCGAGCTACGCGCAGGGCCGGTTCGCCGCGGGCATCGCGCTCGGCGTTCCGTTCGGCGGCGGCGTGCAGTGGCCCGCGATGTGGCCCGGCGCGACCGAGGCGGTCCAGACCCAGCTCATGGTGCTGCGGGCCGCGCCGTTCGTGGCGTGGCGGTTCGGTGCGCTGCGCGTCTCGGCGGGCGTCCACATCGACGCCGGTCGCCTGCAGATCCAGCGCAACCTCGACTTCATCGACACCCAGGGCGACGTGCGCCTCGACCTCGATGGCCGCGGTGCCGGACTCGACGCTTCGGTGTACTGGCAGGCGCGCGCCGACCTCGGCGTCGGCCTCGTCTATCGCGGCCGCACCACGATCGACTTCGCGGGCAACGCGAACTTCACCGCGCCCGATGCGTTCAGCGGCAAGACGCCGGACCAGACCGCGCAGACCTCGATGACGATGCCCGACGTGGTCGTCCTCGGTGCGCACTGGCGACGCGGCGCGATCCGCGTGGTCGCAGACCTCGAGTACGCAAACTGGAGCGTCAATCGCCGGACCACCGTGGCGTTCGCGAACGCATCGACGCCCGAGGCCGTGCAGCGCAACGACTGGCACGACACCGTGACCGTGCGCGCCGGTGGCGAGTGGCATCGCGACGCGCTCGTCGTGCGCGGCGGCACCTACTTCGATCCATCTCCCGTGCCGTCCGAGCGGCTGTCGCCGGCGTCTCCCGACGCGAACCGGCTCGGCCTCACCGCCGGCGCGAGCTACCGGTTCGCGGCTGACTGGAGCGCCGATCTGTTCGCGGAGCACATGTGGCTGCTCCGTCGCGAGACGACGAACATCGACAGCATGGCAGCGAGCTACGGCGGCACCGCGATCATCCTCGGCGCTGGCGTGCGCTGGGCACCGCGCCGGTAGCGGCAGGTGCCCGTACCCCGGAGTCAGCCCCGGAAGAACGGGCGGGATTCGCCATCGCACGCGCTCCAGAACTGCGTACCGAAGAGGCCGCAGAGCAGAGAGATCGGACGTCCGTAGCGAGCGTTACCTGAGCTAGCGGCGCTGGCGGCGCGACTTCGTCAGCGCTTCGAGCTCGGCGCGCTTCTTCTTGAGCTGCTCGAGCCGGCCCGCGACCGCGTCGCGCGCCTTCTTCGCGGCGACCGCACGCTGCGCCGGGTCGCCGGTGCGCTGCGCGCGGGTCAGCGTCTCGATCGTCGTCGCGTCGATCACGTCCGCGAGGACGATGGTTGCTTCGGACTCGAACGTCCCGACACTGGTCGTTCCCAGGTCGTTGCCACCTCCACCGCCTGGCGCGCCCACCTCGGGGGCCGGGCTGTCTTCGCTCGCGGTCGCGCCGCGGCCGCCGGCCGACGCCGTGCGCTGCGGCTGATCATCGTCGCGACGCGACAGCTCGCCCGCACGATCGTGCTGCTTGCGGAGCTTGGCAACCTCGTCGAGCTCCTTGGCCTGCTTGTCGAGGCCGACCATTTGCTTGCGCAGCTGCTCCTCGCTCTCGAGCAGCTGCTTGATGTGCTCGTCGAGCTCCTCGGGATCTGCGAGCGGATCGATCTCCATGTTGGGCAGTACGATGCGGCTGACCCGCTTCGTGGTCTGCGGTGCGAGCTGTACCTTGAGCCGCGCGAGCACCGCGGTGCGAGCCGGGACGGGACCGCTCGCGAGCTCGGCATCGACCGAATTCTGCAGCGTGCGGCGCGCGGACACGAGCGCAGTGTTCGCCTTCACGAGCTCCG
>JAYUYE010001029.1:0-2847 GCA_043752985.1 Myxococcales bacterium | reverse complement strand
GCCGGCCCCGGAGCTCGAGAGCGTTGCCTTGCTACGCCGGACCGGCGAGCCCGAGAACCGCCTGCTCGCGCCGGTGCCGCCACAGCGCGAAGCCGGTGACGATCACGAACAGCGCGGTCGTCCCCCTCGCTGTCAACGCGACGCGCAGGAGCACGGAAGGCTGGTGATTGAAGTGCAGCGAGACATGCAACGGCAGCTCGACTATCGACGGACCCGATACCTCGCGGATCGCGTCGACGCCCTGACCCCATCGGTTGGTCGCATGGCGCGTGCTGATTCTCAATCCAGCGTGCGGAACTCGAGCAAAAATCCGGCCTTGAGGTACGCCACGCCCACGTGGCCGTCCTCGAGCTGCTGCGCCAGCTCGCGACTCGCGCGGTACTCGCGCTTCTCGCCGTCGATGCGTTCGAGGGTCACGTAGTGCTTGCGCTCCGACCTCGGCTGCCCGATCCGGTCTCCGCGGATCCGCTCGTCGGCGACGACCGCGAGTACGCGCTCGAGCGGCGTGGCCGCGAAGAACACCGAGATCGCCATGCACGCGACACCAGCGAGCGCGAGGCACCAGCCGATCGTTCGGATAGCCGAGGTCGGCGCGACGACGCCCATGGTGCCACCGCCACCGGTGAGCGCGATGCCGAGCGCGATCATCAGCGCGGTCGACGACCTCGGCGCGTGGCGCATCGCGCGCGAGTACTCGGGATGGTGCTCGAGCTTCGCGAGCACGTCAGCGATTGCTACGCTCACGGTGCGAGCCGATCGCGGACCCAGCCCTCGGCGGAGCGACGATAGCGGACGCGATCGTGGAGGCGGGAGACCTGGCCCTGCCACAGCTCGACGACGTCAGGCACCACACGGTAGCCGCCCCAGGTCGCCGGGCGCGGCGGCGGGCGATCGCCGAGCTCCTGCGAGAGCTTCGCGAGGCCCTCCTCGATGACAGCGCGCGATGCGATGGGCTGCGACTGCGGGGAGACGATCGCACCGAGCTGGCTGCCGCGAGGTCGCGACGCGAAGTAGGCGTCGGACTCCTCGGCCGTGACCCGCTCCACCCTGCCCTGGACGCGGACCTGGCGGTGCAGCGGTTCCCAGAACAGCACGAGCGCCGCGTATGCGTTCACCGCGAGCTCGCGACCCTTGCGGCTGTCGTAGTTCGTGAAGAACACGAAGCCACGATCATCGACTTCCTTGAGCAGCACGACGCGCGCGTCGGGTCGGCCGCTCTCGTCGACCGTGGCGAGCGTCATCGCGTTGACGGTCGGGATCCCGGCACCGACCGCGACCGCGAACCACGCGCGAAATTCGGTGATCGGATCCGGATCACAATCGGCGGGATCGAGCGGCGCACCCGCGTACTGATCGCCGAGGCGCCACAATTGATCCTTGGCCATGCGGGTGGTCTACCACGCCCCGTCGCGAGGTCCGCACTGTCCTCGCTTCCACCTGGGCGCTGTCACATCTTGTGGCCGGAGTGCTCGCCGCCGGCGTGTTCACCCTTGGTCTCACCGAGCTCCATGACCGCGTGAAAGACCGTGTGGACGCGCTCGAATGCGGCTTCGAACTCGTTCGGGCTCGACGCGCATGCGGCCTCGAGTCCGCCGACGGCAACGATCAGCTCCTTGGTCGCCGTCGACCAGCTCGCGGCCTCGGCGCTCGGCGGAGACGCGGTGCTCGCGAGCGCGGCGGCATGGCTCTGAAAATCGGGGACCGCCGCGCAGGTGTCCGCTTTGCGCTTGTCGCCCTTCTCTGCATGCCAGCGAGGCGCGAGGACATCGTGGAACCGCGTCATCTCCGCCCCCATGTGTGCGTGCTCTCCCGCTCCCGGGGTGTGGCCACCGCCCGAGCCGTCCGCACCGGTCGGGCCAGTCGTGGCAGGAGTCTTCGCGCCGCCGCATGCAGCGAGAACAGCGACGACGAACGTGAGCATGGTCTTCATGAGGCCCGGCTTTCCCACGCCGGTACGATCGTGTCAATCGCGGTAGGATCCTGCCATGCAGCTGTTCGTGATCCGTCATGCCACCGCCGAGGACGCACTGCCCGAGCAGGACGATGCAACGCGCGAGCTCACCGATAATGGCATCCGCAAGCTGCGCCAGATGGTGAAAGGACTGCGCAAGCTCGACATCTCGTTCGACCGCGTGCTCACGAGTCCGTGGCTGCGCGCAGTGCAGACCGCCGACCGGCTCGAACCGATCAGCGACAGCCAGCCTATCGTGACCGACCTGTTGGCGCAGCGGCCGCACGCCGAGCTGCTCGCCATGATCGCCGAGCGGAACGAGGACACCGCAGTCGTTGGCCACGAGCCGTGGCTCAGCGAGCTGGTCGCGTGGCTCGCGTTTGGCGATACGCGTCATGGCGAGGCACTGCAGCTCAAGAAGGCGGGGGTGGTCTGGCTCGATGGGAGCGCGGTCCCCGGCGGGATGACGGTGCACGCGATCCTCCCGCCGCGAATCATTCGCGCCGCTCGTTAGCGCAGACAAGGTCTGGCACAGCCCCTCGGTCGCGTACCCGACCGAAACCTCGCGTGGTCCGTCTCGTGCACCACCGGGCAGCCATGCGTCGACTCGTCGGTCTGCTGACACTTTTGATCCCCGCGATCGCCGCTGCCCAGCCTGGGGCGATGGCGCCACCACCGTCCGGTGCGATCGCTCCCCTCGACGAGGCCATCGCGCCGCCGGATGCAGCGCCGTTTAGACCCCTCACCGACCCGCACGTTCTCGCTCTTGCCCGCGGGACGCATGCGGCCGCCGCGCGCGGTGACTGCGTTGGTGCGCGCACACTCGGTAGCCAGATCGCGCGGCTCGATCCCGAGTTTCACCGCGCGGTGATCAAGACCGACCCCGTGATCACGCA
>JAYUYE010001028.1:0-7126 GCA_043752985.1 Myxococcales bacterium | reverse complement strand
GTGAGCGCATAGAGCACGAGCCCCAGGAACGCAGCGGGGATCACCGCGACCGCCAGCCCCGTTCGCTGAAGCTTGCCCCACATGCGCGTCAGCCACGCCGGTGCGGTGAGCGCGAGGACCAGCAGCGCGAACACCACGCGGCCGCTCGGCATGTTCTCGATCGCGTCGTACTGCGCATGGAGCTTCGCGCGCGCGTCCGGGGTCAGCGTCGGATCGGCGAGCGCTTTCTCGAGCTCCTTGAGCGAGGGTGGTCCCTTGCGCTGGTACATGACGCGCGGCTTGACGTTCCACTTCGCCTCGACGGCCTCGCGGAGATAGTCGGGAAGAAACATCCGCTCCCAGTAGGTCGGTACACGATCCGTGTTGCGGTTCATCCCGATGTCGGTGACGAGGAGCGGGATCCGCATGCCGAGGAACCCTTCGCGCGCGAGGTCGCGGAACGTGCGGTCGTCGGTGAGGTTCGTCATCGACGCGATCGCACCTCCGGTCGCGTCATCGATGATGTCGCGGACGCGCGTGGTGCAGTTGTCCCAAAAGTGATCGTAGGAGTAGTGCTTGTTCTCCTCGAGGATGTCGGACTCGAGCTTGGCGACGACCTTGGCCTCCTGGGCCGGCGTCAGCGGGAGATCCTGGACCCAGACGGTGCGATCCGCGAGCTGGTAGATCGCGATCATCTGCACCGGGTTCATCTTCCCGACCCAGAAGCTGTCCTCGCCCCGGAGGAATCCCCACGCCATGTCGAGCGGCTTGGCGAAATCGCCGATGCCGTAGTTGTAGCAAGCGTCGCGACGCCCACCGTCGCCGCACGTGCACAGCGCGATGTGGCCGTGACGCTCCCAGATCAGCGATCCGACGCCCATCGTCACCAGCTTGACGCCGGGCTCGCCCTCGCAGACGTCGACGATCGGCCCACTCTGGCGCGGGCGCGGCTGCGGCTGCGGCGCCTTGCACGCCGCCAGCATCACGAGGAGCGCACACACCAGCGTCGCAAACAGGCGGGACACCTTCGCCAGTGTGTTGTGGACGCTGGGTTTGTGCAAGGGCTACAAACCCGCCGTGGGATTCGAGCTCAAGGCAACAGCGACCGCTTCACGGGCCCGCACCGCGACGGTGACGACCGCGCATGGCACGATCGAGACGCCGGTCTTTATGCCGGTCGGCACGCGCGGGACGGTGCGGACCCAGACGCTGGGCCAGCTCGAGAGCCTTGGCGCACCGTGCCTGCTCGCGAACACCTATCACCTGCTCGCGCGGCCGGGCCCCGAGGTGTTCGAGAAGTTCGGCGGACTGCACCCGTGGATGGGCTGGAAGGGATCGATCCTCACCGACTCCGGCGGCTTCCAGATCTTCTCGCTCGCCGAGGGCCGGGCGATGACCGAGGAGGGAGCCGAGTTCCGCCATCCCTCCGCGGGCACCGGCATGTTGTTGACCCCGGAGCGGTCGATCGCGATGCAGCGCTCGATCGGCTCGGACATCATGATGGTGCTCGACCAGTGCATTCCGTCGACGAGCCCGCACGAGCAGGCGAAGGCCGCGATGGAGCTGACCCACCGCTGGGCAAAGCGGTCGCTCGCCGCGCGCGGCACCTCGGAGCAGCAGCTGTTCGCGATCGTCCAGGGTGCCTGCTACGACGATCTACGGCGCGAGAGCGCAGCGGCGCTGACCGCGATGACCGGGTTCGACGGCTACGCCATCGGCGGGCTCGCGGTCGGTGAATCGCGGGCACAGCGCGAGGACATCACCGAGCTGACGACCGAGCTGCTGCCGACCGATCGCCCGCGCTACCTGATGGGCGTCGGCACGCCGATCGATCTACTCGAGGGCGTGCACCGCGGCATCGACATGTTCGACTGCATCCTGCCGACCGCGCTCGCGCAGCACGGCAAGGCGTTCACGTCGCACGGCCGGATCGATCTTCGCCGCGGCGTCCACAAGATGGCGGAACAGCCGCTCGACGCCGCATGCCGCTGCGAAGCGTGCACGCTGTACACGCGGTCGTATCTTCACCACCTCGTGAAGTGCGAGGAGCCGCTCGGCTGGCAGCTCCTCGCGTTCCACAACCTGACCTACTACGTGAAGCTGATGAGCGAGATCCGCGCGAGCATCGCGGCGGATACGTTCGCTGCGTTCTACGCCGAGCGCCGCGAGGCTCTCGCGCTCACGGATCTCGACAATCCACCGGGCCCGAGGCCGCGCATGCGCGAGCGCAAGGCGACCACGCTCGGCGCATTCGGGATCGGGGTCTCGGCGACGGGGTTCGCGAGCATCGAGCACCTCGCGTCCGGTCAGGTCATGCACCCCGATGATGATCCGAACACCGAGGCCGAGCGCGTGTACGTCGGGCAATCCGCGCTGATCGCCCATGCGCTCGCAGGCGATGGCCCTCCCCTCGTGATCTGGGACGTTGGACTCGGCGCTGCGCACAACGCGCTCGCTCTGATCCGCGCGCTCGATGCCGCGCCGAACCACGCGCCGATCGAGCTCGTCAGCTTCGAGCACGATCTCGACTCGTTCCGGCTCGCACTGGCGAACACCGGACCGTTCCCGCACCTTCGCCATCCCGCGCCGCACGTCCTCGCGCACAAGGGGGAGCTCGTCACCGAACGACTGCGATGGAGGCTTGTGGAAGGCGACTTCCTGACGACATTCCCCGCGGAGCCGGCGCCCGACGTGATCCTCTACGATCCGTTCTCGACCAAGGTCGATGGTCCGATGTGGTCGCTCGCGTCGCTGCGAGCGCTCTACAACCACCTGACCCGCGCGACCGAGCTGTTCACGTACTCCGCGTCCACGGCGGTGCGGTCGTCGCTGCTACTCGCAGGCTTCCACGTCGCACGCGGCGTCGCCTCGGGCCCCAAGGACGAGACGACGATCGCGCTGCGGTTTGGTGCCGACGGCCCCGGGCTCCTCGCGCACCATCGCCTGCTCGATCACACGTGGCTCTCGCGCCGCTCACGCTCGACCGCGCAGTTCGCCGCCGACATTCCCCACGACCAGCAGCTCGAGCTCGAGCGCATGCTGATGACGCACCCGCAGTTCGTCTGACGGCGTCCTGCGAGCGGGGTCAGAGCCGCGGACGCCATAACGGCTCCGCATGCCCCCACCACGCGTGCGCCGCACCGATCGCGCGCGAGATGCCGTCGATGCCGCCGAACGCGCGAGCTTGCGACGGGTAGCGCGCGATCGCGTCGAGCTGGCGCGGCTCGTGACCGCGAATGTTCGTCGTGGTCAGCGTCCACGTCGCGGCGCGCAGAGTGGGCAGCAGGAACGTCTCGATCTCCGGCCCCCGCCGCGCAGCAGCGATCGCGTTGAGGATCGCCGCGAGCCGGCGCGCGCGCAACAGCGGTGCTTCGCGACGTCGCCATGACCGCAGGCCCGCAACGAAGTGGCGCCGCCGCATGGTTCCGGACAGCGCGTAGAAGTCCTCGTAGAACGAGACCCGCTCGAGCCAGCCCCGCGCGTTCGCCCAATCCGTCGCCGCGATCACCGTCTCGACATGATCGACGTGGTTCCCGATCCCGAGCGGCACGAGGATCCGATCGGGCGCGAGCTCGGTGAGCGGATCGAGCGCCGCGGTCACCTCCGCGAGTGTGGTGAAGCCCTTGCGCTCGGACGGCGTCGCGAAGAACGACCACCCGCTGAGGTACGGCTTGCGGAACGCGCGCTCGATCTGATCGAGACGACGAACCTCCGCACCAACGACCGCACATGCCTCCGCATCCTCGGCGCGCCGGGTCTCGTAATCGGCGAACTTGCGCATGCCCGGTGCGATGTCCGCGAGCGCCGGACCCGTCGTGTACACGCTCGCGATCACGACGCGCGAACCGCCGGCGGTCCACGCCGCGATCGACGCGCCGATCGATAGCACGGCGTCATCGAGGTGCGGCGACACGACCAGGATGGTCTCGGGCATCTCCAGACAGGATAACGGGATGCTAGGGTCTGCGTATGCCGCGCAAGCTGTTCCCCGAGGATCGTATCCATCCGAGCATCCGCGAAAAGATTTCGACCCTACACCGCGACATCGTGGACGAGGTCGAAGCCGCGATCGGAGAGCACGCGGTCGTCGTCGTCGGGATGAAGCAGAACCCGAATCCCAGGCGGGCGCGCAAGCTCCTCACCGCCAAGACCATTCCGTTTCACTACCTCGAGTATGGCAGCTACCTGAACACCTGGTACCGCCGTGCTGCGCTCAAGATGTGGACGGGCTGGCCGACGTTCCCGATGGTCTTCGTCAAGGGCCAGCTGGTCGGTGGCGCCGACGATCTGCAGAAGCTCGTCGAGAGCGGCGAGCTCGACCGTTTGCTCGCAGCCTGATTGCTTTCGCTGCGGACTTCGTTGACGGTCGGGCATGCGAATCCTCGTGCTCTGCACGATCCTGGTGGCGACTGGCTGTAACAGTGACCGCAAGCTGACTCCGCCCGTACCGGCGGCGTACCGCTTCCTCCCGGCGAACCCGGATCTCGTCGTCCGCGTCGACCTCGCTCGAGCCCGTGCATGGCCGCAGTTCGCGAAGGTCGCGCCGGTCGCGCTCGCCACCGTGCAGCGTATCCTCGACGACACCAAGCGCGTCTGCAACCTCGACGTCCTCGCGGAAGCATCGAACGTGGTCCTCGGGCGCAGCGGCGCGCTGCTCGGCGGCGACGTCACCCTGATCGTCACGGGGTTGCCCGCGGCGAAGGTCACCAGCTGCTTCGACACGATCGCGAAGGCTGGCTCCGCGTTGCAGCTCACGATCGATGGCTCGCTGGTCCACGCGACGATCGGCGGCAAGCCGATCGCCTCGGGTGCGATCCTGCCGACCGGGGAGATCGTGATCGTCGCGCGGGCAGGAAAGGCCGTCGACGCAGCTGCCTGGAAGATCGAGGTCGCGCAGCCCACGGGCACGCCGCCGACGTGGACGGCCGAGCTCGACGCCAAGGATCCGATCGCGACCCGCGTGGTCCTCGGCGCGCGAACGATCCTTGCGAGCGTTCAGCTCGCGGATCCGCTCGTCGTGCGCGGCAAGGTGATCACCGCGAGTGAAGCGGCCGCCAAGGAGGCGGCGATCCGGATGAACGCGATCCTCAACTACCTGAGCCAAGGAGCGGCGGGCACCGGGCGCGTCGAACCCGCGGGCGCCACGGTCCACGCCGACTTCACGGCACGCGGCCCGGAGATCGATGCGTTCATCACGACCGCCCTGCCCGGTCTGTTCGGTGCCGGTCTGCCGCGCGACATCGCCACCGATGCCGTCGCGGGTCCAGCCGACTGCAGTGCGCTCGCGGCTGCGGTGTCCGCGTACCTCGAGACGAGCCTGACGAAGGCGCCCGAGACGCAGCGCAAGGAGCTCGAGACCGCGATGGGTGAGCTCACGCCGAAGCTGCAGAAGGCGTACGTCGACAACTGCACCGGAGACAGCTGGTCAGCGGCATCGATCGAATGCCATGTAGCGAACACGACCGGCCTCGCGCGGTTCGAGAAGTGTCGCGAGACGCTGACCGAGGCGCAGCGCGAGCACCTCGACACCGCGCTCAAGGCGGCCCTCAACATGGGCACGCGCGTCGACGGCGCGACGCCCTGACGCTCTGCAAATCCCGCAGACTGTCGCGCAGCGATCTACGACGGTTGCTACCGCGGTGCTTACCCGGCCGGCTACGACGACGGCTACGACCGGGGCTGGGACGGCGGCTGGCCCGCTGGCTGGAGCGACGGCTGGTCCGAGGGCTACGACGACGTCGTTTGCACGCGCTGACTACCCCTCTCGTACCGGATAGATAGATCGGAACCATGGGACTGTGGGAGGTCCATGGTCCAGCGTCGACGAGAGAGCGGGTTCAGCCTCATCGAGTTGATGGTGGTAGTCGCGATCATCGGCATCCTCGCCGCGATCGCGATCCCGATCTTCGGCGGTGCCGCGGCAAAGGCGAAGACGAGCGAAGCCGCGTTGCAGCTCAACCGACTCGCGAAGGGCGCGAAGAGCTGGCACAACGCCAGTTCGGGTTTTCCGCAGGGTACGGCGGCGGCGATGCCCGGGGTCGATGGCGGTGCCTGCGCCAGTCCCGGCAAGAAGTTCGCCGTCGACTCTGCATGGGCGACCGACACCGCGTGGGTTTCGCTCGGCTTTCAGATCGACGATCCGAACCTGTTCACGTACCACTACACGAGCGCAGACCCGAAGGTCGCGACGGCCAAGGCGGTCGGTGACCTCGACTGCGACGGCACGCTGATCACGTACACGCTCGACCTCGCGACCGCGAACGGCAACCCGACATCGATCCTCACCGAGCCGCCAAAGAACTCCGACTGATCAACGCTCGTGGCGCCGACCCGGTGCCCAGTCGACGATCCGATCCGTGCGCGTCTCGAGGAAGCGCGCGAGCCGGTGATAGTCGCTGCCGGTCTTGATCATGCGGACCTCGGTCTTGAGCGTCAGCGGATTGACCAGCTCGGTGAACGGCACGTACGACAGCTCGAGCTGTCCGACGACGCTGACGAGGTGACCGTCGAGGTCCTCCTCGACGAGCGCGCGATAGGCACCGATGCCGAGCTGGCTGCCGAGCATGACGTCGAACGCATGCGGAGGAGCGCAGCGCGACTCGTAGCCCATCTGCAGCCCCGTGACCTTCTTCTTCCGCTTGGTCTTCGCCTCGTAGCGCTTGCCGACGAGCTCCGCGACGAGCTTGCCGAGGTCCATGCGGCCGAGCGACAGGTGTCCGTGCTCGTCGCGCGGGACGTCCTTGATCGCCTGCTCGTCGAGCATCTCGGCGAGGCCTTCCGCGAGCACGACGGTTCCGTAGTGCTTGCCGCGCTTCTCGCGCGTGATGATCAGATCGACGATCCGCTCGACCAGACCCTCGAGCGATAGCCGCGGATCCCCGGGCTTGCTCCCCGGCATCGCGAGGCTGCCTTCGACGTCCTCGCCTGCGAGCACGAGGTTCGCCTCGCCCGCGATCGCGACGCCGTACGACAGCCAGCCGGCTTTGCGTCCCATCGTCTCGACGACGAAGTAGCTACCGGTCGACATTGCATCAGCGCGCAGGTTCTGTAGCTCCTTCGCCATCACGTCGACAGCGGTGAAGAACCCGAACGTGAAGTCGATGCCGCGATAGTCGTTGTCGATCGTCTTGGGCAGGTGAATCACCTG
>JAYUYE010001027.1:0-2849 GCA_043752985.1 Myxococcales bacterium | reverse complement strand
GACTGAAACTGCACATCGCGCGGCGGGTCGCGATATCGTGCCGCGATGACGATGACGCGCATGGAGTTCCTTCGTTCTGTCGTGGGTGCCGGGGTCGGAGCGATCGGCGTGGCCGCGCTCGCCGGTTGCGGCGGCGACGATGGCGGCGGTGGCGGCGGGACGCCCGACGCACCCGCGGCTGCGGTGTGCACGACGCCCGCCGTGGCGATCGGGTCCAACCACGGCCACACGCTTGTGGTCAGCCTCACCGACGTCAACGCCGGCGTCGACAAGACCTACGACATCATGGGCACGTCGCTCCACGCGCACTCGGTCACGATCACCGCGGCAGACTTCACGATGATCAAGGCGGGCACGACCCGCATGTTCGTGTCGACCACCGGTAGTACTCACATGCACGCGGTCACCGTGATGTGCGTCAGCTAGAAATCAAAGCCAGCTGACACCGAGATCGTGCGCTGCGCGGCAGCGGTGTCCTTGGCATCGCACATCGTGGTGGTGGAGTCCGGCATGCACGCTTCGTTGGTGCCGCCGCGATCGTCGACCGAGCTGCCGGCGAGCGCGAACTGCGCTTCGACGGTGAGCTGAAGGACGTAGTACTGGAGCTTCGCCCCGACGAGAATCCGGTGGCGGAAGATCGTGTCCTGCTCGCGGAACACGAAGTTGAGATCGCTGTCCGCCTCGTTGCCCATCACCAGCGAATCGATGTTCGGCGTGGGGTCGACGACCTCGGAGCGCGGGATGATCATCAGCAGGTTCCAGCCGGCGAACGGGTCGAGCCGCCAGGTGCCACCGACGCCGATGTGCTTCGACACCGTGACGTCGAGTGATGCGACGGTCAGGTCGAGCTCGCGCTGCGACATCATGCGCGAGACCGCGCCGCGCACGGCGAGGCTCGGGATCGGCAGCGAGCGGTAGCCCTCGTGGAGACCGAGCTTGGCGTAGAGCTGGCCGGTCCAGATGTTCGAATCGATCAGGTGAACGGCGCCAACGCCGACCTCGAACGACGGCGGGATCCACAGGCCCTTGCGGGCGAACATGCCGACGGTCGACATCGCGCCTGGGTGGTGGTCGCTGCCGCCGGCGCCGCCGGGATCCGGACTCGCCTCGCGCGCTTTCCAGTACGCGCCGCGTGGATCGATCGTGGTGGTCGAGTAGTCGACGGTGAGCTGGAACCCGCCGAAGCCGATCGTGTCGGCCGGGGTCAGCATGTGCGGCGCGAGGACGACCCCGAGCTGCGAAGCGAGCGCGCGAAGCTCGAGGTTCTGACCGATCACGTCGGTCAAGACGCCGTTGCCGTTGGTGACGCGGGTCCCGAGCCGGGACAGCAACACGTCGTTGTCGTCGGCAGTTGCGACGCTCGGAGCTACGAGGCTCAGCGCGAGCACAGCACCGACGACGCGCATTCCCATGAGGGAAGCGTAGGCCGCGGCGCTCCCAGGTGTCAACGCGGGCATCGTGTTACACCCCGAGGATGTCTGGCTACACGACGATCCTCGTCGACGATTCGGGGCCGATCGCGCGCGTCACGCTGAACCGCCCCGACAAGCGCAACCCGATCGGCCCGGCGACCTGCGGCGAGCTCGTTGCCGCGCTCGCCGCGATCGGTACGAACCCGGCGGTCCGGGTCGTGGTGCTGACCGGGGCAGGGCCGGTGTTCTCGGCCGGCGGCGATCTGTCGGCGATGCAACAGGCGCCGGGCGCACCGACCGCGACGCTGGTCGAGCTGCTCACCGCGATGCACGAGCTCGGCAAGCCGATCATCGCGATGGTCAACGGGCCCGCGCTCGCCGGTGGGCTCGGCCTGATGGTCGCGTGCGACCTGGTGATCGTTGCCGACACTGCGGTGTTCGGCACCACCGAGATCGCGGTCGGCCTGTGGCCGATGATGATCACCGCCGAGATCACGCGCAGCGTCGGCCGCAAGAAGACGCTCGACATGATGCTCACCGGGCGCAAGCTCGACGCGACCGAGGCCTTCGCGTGCGGCCTCGTCAACCGCGTCGTCCCGGCCGCCGAGCTCGAGGCCGCGACGATGCAGCTCGCCGGTGAGCTCGCGGATCGCAGCCCCGCCGCGCTGTCGCTCGGGCTCAAGGCGTTCTATCGATCGCAGGATATGGAGTTCGGACCGCAGCTTCGCTATCTGCAGGCCGAGCTCGGCCGCGTGCTCGCGCTCGAGGATGCCGCCGAGGGCATCGCGGCGTTCCTCGGCAAGCGCAAGCCGGTGTGGAAGGGCAAGTGACGATCGTGTCCGCGCGGCCCCGCTGGCGAACCGGCGCTGGGTCGGCGCGCACCCGGACGGCGCCGCCAACCCGGTGATTCCTCGTCCGAGCAGTGCGGCACGCAACGTGATGTGGTCCGGGGCGGAGGTTTTGAAATGATTCGCGCATCCCTGCTTCTCATCGCACTCACGTTCGCCGCTGGTCCCGCCTGCAAGGGCAAGGAGGGCGGAGGCAAGGCCGAATCCAAGGGGCCGACGAAGCTGCCAAAGCTCGGGCTCGAGCTCGATGCCCCCGGCGGTCCCGAGGTCGGCGATGCGATCATGGGCGAGGGTCACATGCTTCAGGGCTCGGGCATCGGCGCGATGACGGTCGAGGTCGCGGACAAGCCGCAGACGATGGACGAGGCGAAGTCCGACGCGGACATGTACTCGCCGAAGAACCTCAAAGCAGAGAAGCTCGCCGACGGCTGGCTCGTCACGTTCGACAACAAGGGCAGCATGGGCGCGAACTACTTCGTCGAGGTCCAGCGCGAGATCGCGGGCAAGACGTACAAGTGCTCGACGACCGGTAGCGATGCGGGTCAGGCCGCGGCGGTCGTCGCCGCGTGCAAGTCGCTCCGCAAGGGCG
>JAYUYE010001026.1:0-7132 GCA_043752985.1 Myxococcales bacterium | reverse complement strand
GACGTAGGTATTGGGTGCGCGACTCGAGCCGAGCGGCCCCCGGACCTCGCACCAGATCGGCGGGTACCCGGCGGCAACGAGCGTGTCGCGCATGCCTGTGACCGTCCGGACCTCTTCGCCTTCCACGTCGACCTTGACGAGAGAAATGCCACGCGGATCGAGCTTGCCGGCGCGAACCAGCGAGTCGAGAGATGTCACCGGCGTGGTGATGGGTGCCGTCTGATAGCGATGCTCGTGCCCCGGTGCCTCGGGGACGAGTGAGCTGGCGGTGCCATCGGTTGCCCGGAAGAACCTCAGTTCGCCGTCCCGATCGGAGAGCGCGAGCTGGAACGCCGAGACCTGTTCGTACGCATTCGCCTTGGCGCTGCGGACCAGGCACTCGCAGATCTGCGGATCAGGTTCGAAGGCGTACACCCGCCCGGTCGGGCCGACATGGCGCGCCGCCATCAGCGAGAAGAAGCCGACGTTGGAGCCGATATCGAGAAACGTCGAGCCGGGGCGCAGCGTGGTCTCGAGGAAGTCCCGGAACACGGTCCGGCCGTAGAAGCGCGCGTACACCTTAGGAAAGTAGAAGAACTTGCGCTGCAGGGGCACCGAGAGATCGAGCTCCATGGTCGGCCACTCACCAACACCCGGCGCGAGCAGCCAGTGTGGTCTACCGGCGAACCAGCGATCGAGACGACGGTTCAGCCAGGCCGCACCGAGCCGAGTCGGATAGTGAACGAGGATCGACCGGAGGAACCGTTGCAGCCGTTCTCGCGCCATATCCTTCGCAGACGGCGGGTCCCCCGACACCGTCACGCAAAATTCGCCCGTGCTAGTTTCCGCACGGCATGACCCGCACGGCCGTGATCCACGCACCCAGCAGCGAAAGCGCGCGCTGGAAGGTCGCGGGCGTCCCGCTGGTCAAGCGCGCGATCATCGTGCTGGCGCGCGCCGGTCTGACGAACGTCGTGGTCCTCGTCGAGCCGATCCTCGGGGTCGAGCTCGCGGCGGATGCCGAGCTCCGGGCACTGGCGGCGACGGTTACGTACGTCGCTGGCGATCTGCCGGCAGCGCGACCACATCTCGATGGACCGTTCGTGCTTGCCCGCGCAGACACGGTGTTCGACGTCGGGCTCGCCAGGCTGGCCGCTGCCGCACCGGAGGGCAGCGTGTGCGGCGTGCTCCGGGTCGGAGCCGACGCGACTCTACCGACCGACATCGGCGAGGGGTTGTCGCACGACGCTTCGACACCGGAAGCGCTGAAGCGGGCCGAGGATGCGCTGTTCCGATCACTTGGCAAGCGTACGGACGGCCCGGTCTCGCGCTGGATCAATCGCCCGATCTCGACGTTCGTCACGCGGCGTCTCGTCGGCACGAACATCACGCCGAACCAGATGACCGTGGTTGCCAACGTGATCGGCGCCGTCGGTGTGTTCCTCGTGTTCCAGGGAACCTGGGCGATGCTCGCGCTCGGGTCCCTGCTCGTCCAGCTCCAGTCGATCCTCGACGGCTGCGATGGTGAGATCGCGCGGCTCAAGTTCAAGTCGTCGAAGGTCGGCGAGTGGCTCGACAACATCCTCGATGACCAGGTCAACGTCAGCTACGGCATCGCACTCGGCTTCGCGGCAACCGCGCTGAGCGCTCAATGGTGGTGGACGTGGGTCGGCATGGGTGCCGGCGCCGCGTTCATGATCCACAACCTGCTGTTCTACGCACAGCTCGCGTTCGTGCACCGCTCCGGGAATCCGTTCAACTTTCGCTGGTGGTTCGAGAAGCCGGGCATCGACGTGACATCGCTGCTCGCCGAGCCAACGCGGATGAACCGGATCGGTGGCGCGTTCCGGTCACTCGTTCGGCGTGACGTGTTTCTGCTCGCGTTCCTCGGACTCGCGATCGCCGGTCTGCCCCAGATCGCGGTGACCTGGTATGCGGCGATCGCCGCGAGCCAGTTCTTGTTGATGACGCTGCACGTCGCCAGTGGCGGCATGCGCAAGCGCTGAGCTACCGCGCCGGCGTGCGCATCTTGGCGGTCGCGACACGCTCGGCGAGCCTGTCGTGCATGTCGGTCCGCGAGCGATGGATGCAGATGAAGTTCTCGATCGTGTGCTTGTCCCAGTGCTCGGCGCGGTCGTACTGGTCCATGGGCTTGACCTGGCGACCGTGGACGAAGAACCCGTCGTAGTCGTTGGCACCGAGCCAGGCAGCGAGCTTGGCGCGGGCGTCGGGATGGTGATCGTCATTGCACTCGATCAGGAGGTTCGGCTTGTGCTGCGCGATCGTCTGCGTGGCGCCCTCGAGAACCGAGACCTCGTGACCCTCGACATCGATCTTGATGAAGCCCACGCTGGGCAGTGTGTACTCGTCGATCGTCCGGGTCTCGACCTCGAGATCCTCTGTGCGCGCGACCTGCTTGTGAGTGAGCGGGTTCGAGGGGTCGATCGTGGAGCGGCCGAACTGCGCGTCGCCCGTGCAGTCAAACGGCATCCGCAGCGTGGCCTTGCCCCGGCACGACGACACCGCGACGGGCTCGATCCGGCTGCGCGTGTCGTCGAACACTTTCTTCAGCATGTTGTGAAACAGTGGGATGGGCTCGAACGCGAGGACGTCGGACGAGTTCTTGCGGATCCGGTACGTGTACATCCCGACCTTGGCGCCGACATCGATGCCGGTGCGCTCGCGATCGCAGAGCACGTCGAGCAGCTCCATCTCTCGCTCGTAGCTCGCACCTGCAATTCGCCGCGCGAGGAACGTGAGGCGGGGAAACCGTCGATACCAGAACTGCTGCATTGGCTTGTCGACCCTACTTGATACCAGCGAGCGGATCCCGCCCCTTGAACACGGCCTCGGCGTGCGTGCGGTCGGCGGGCGTATCGACGTCCTGCCACAGCTCGTCACCGATATCGGCGACCCGGGCGCGCCGCGCCTCGGCGAGCCGGCGGACTCCGTCGGTCAACGAACAGTCGCCCTTGTCGGCGCGGACGGCGGTGAGCTCCTCGAGCAGGCGTGCCGTCACTGCGAAAACACCGCAGTCGATCCGATCAAACTCGGTCAGCTGCTTGCCGATCTCGACGATGTGCCCCGCCTCGCTCCGCACCTTGGTGGCGTCGTCGATGTCGAGGATGTCCTTCGTGCGCACGTCGGTGGCGAGGAACAGATCGGCCGCGGCCATGTCCTGGCTCGCGACCAAGCGTGCGATCGCCGGCGTGTACATGTGATCTGCCATCGACAGCATGAACGGACCGGTCAATGCTGCTCCGCCGACGAGGACCGAGATGCCATTCGCCTTGTCGAACTCGGGGTTATGCACGGTCACGACCTCGATCCCGGCGGCGGCGTACGCCGGATCGAGCAGCGACGCGCGGACGGCCTCGGCCTGGTAGCCGGTGACGACGACGACCTTCGTGACCCCGGCGGCGCCGAGCGTCAGAAGGGTCCGCTTGATCAGCGGTATGCCGCCCACGACGTGCAGCGGCTTGGGCAGCTCCTCGCCTTCGGCGCGGAGACGGGTGCCCTTGCCGGCGGCAAGGATGACAGCTTGGCGGAGCATCGGAGGACCTTGTTACTCGGACTCGTCGGCGACAGCCAGAGGAACGATCGGCAAAGGCGAGGCGAGTGCCGGCTCCGAGACCTTCTCTGCCTGCTTGGCCCGCACCCGCTGGACGGTCTCGCTCGTGGTCACGAGGACCAGGCCGATGGCGGCGTACATGATGGTGATGCACCGCCGCGCGATCACGACGGTCACTGCGACGGCCGGGTTGTAGCCGAGCGTGCGGAACAGGCCGTAATAGCCGCCCTCCGAGACACCGAGGCCCATCGGAACGAGCGCGGACGACAGGTAGATCGGGAAGCTGCCGACCGTCCACGCCGCGATGAAGCCGATCGAGACCGACTTTCCGACGGCATACACGATCACCATCGACAGCACGATCGCGCTGATTCGCGACACCAGGAGCGCGGCGATCCCGATCGCACGCGCGCGCCTGCTCGTGCCCGCGACGAGCCGCAGCTTGTCGTCGACGCCGCGCAGCTTCTCGTCCCACTTCGCGTACCGCGCAGGTGACAGGACGCGCAGCTTGACGCCAGCGCGCGCGACGCTCGCGAGCATGCCGCGGCGGACCAGCAGGTAGATGCCGATCGAGACCACGAAGCACACGATGCCGAGGCCGACGAATAGCCAGCGCAGGCCGGTGGGCATCGGAACGAGGAGCGCGAAGAACGGTGCCGCGACGGCGACGAGGCCGAGCTCGATCGTGAAGCTGACGACGTTGTAGAGCAGCACGGTCGCGACAGCGCGCGAGGGGTTCACCACCTCGGTCAGCACGGACATCTTGACGAGCTCGCCGAGATTTCCGCTCGGCGTGACAGCGTTCACCGCGCGGC
The DNA here is from genome assembly GCA_043752985.1 of Myxococcales bacterium. GTDB lineage: Bacteria > Myxococcota_A > Polyangia > Haliangiales > Haliangiaceae > JABFXX01. The sequence goes on along the minus strand of JAYUYE010001026.1, from coordinate 2,767 downwards.
CGGCGAGCTGCGCGAGGAGCGCGCTGCGCATCCGAAGCTTGTCGGGGGCAGCGAACGAGCGGAGCGCCGTCGAGTGCAAGGTCGTGTTCAGGACCTCGAGCGCGACGATCGCGATCCACCACCAGCCGATACGCCGCAGGTAGCCACCGAGTGTGCGGACGCCGACGTCGCGGATCGTGAACACCAGCGCGACGATCGCGACCGCGAGCGAGATCCGGGTGACCCAGGTCGCCCACTTCGGGCGCTCACTCATGACGGGTCCCCCGGCGCACGGCGGCAACGTATCACGTGGTCGTGCAGTGCCCACAGTGACGCAGCGAGCTGCACCGCCATGCTGAGCGCGGCGTACTTGATCAGCGAGTCTGCAATATCTCCCTGCTCGGGCACGAGCAACGGCGAGAATCGCTGCGATCAAGGTGTGGCACCCGGTTCTCCGGACCAGGTCAGTCGGCGGCGGCCGCGCGGAGCGCAGCGACCTGGTCGGGCGAGCCGAGGACCACGAGCGTCATGCCCGGGCCGATCTTCTCGTTCGCATCGGGGTTGTAGCTCCACGACGTGTTGTCGGTGGCGCGGACGGCGAGCACCGTCATCCCGAACCGCTCGCGGACCCGTGCCTCGCGCAGAGTTGCGCCGAGGCCCGCGGACTTGGCGCCAAGCTTGACGTCCTCGATGCGATACGCGGCCCGCTTGTCGCGGAGCATGTCGTCGAGGAACTTCACGACCGACGGGCGCACCATCTCGGAGACGAGGCGCATGCCGCCGATGTAGTTCGGCGAGACGACCGCGTCGGCGCCCGCGCGCTTAATCTTCTCGACGTGCGACAGCTCCGAGCAGCGGGCGACGATCCGGATTCCGGGATTGACCTGCCGCGCGGAGACCGTGAGGTAGAGGTTGTCCTTGTCGGACGACAGCGCGGCGACCAGACCGCGCGCGGCCGCGAGGTTGATGGTCTCGAACGCGTCGTCATCGGTCGCATCGCCGACGAGGTAGGTGTACTCCGCCTTGGGAAACTTCTCGGCGATCTCCTTGAGCTCGTGCTCTTCCATGTCGATCGCGACGACCGGCACGCCCGTCTTGAGCAGCTCCTCGATGACGTTACGACCGGTCGATCCGGCGCCACAGACGATGACGTGATCCTTCATGCGCTTCATCCGTTTCTTTAGCCGAGACGAGAACAGGACGTTCTTGAGATCACCCTCGACGATGAACGCGGTGATCGTCGACGCGAAGTACACGATGCTGCCGGTACCAAACAGGAGCAGTACCATCGTGAACGCACGCGCGTACTGGACCTTGTCCATGTCGACGAGTGTCTCGCCGTACCCCACCGTTGTGACGGTGATGACGGTCATGTACAGGCAGTCCCAGATCTCCCATCGACCTTCACCGATGAGGTAGTAGCCGCCCGCTCCGCCGCACACGACGATCAAGAGGCCGATGACCCCGAACAGTAGCCGTTTGACGAGCGGAGACATCGACCCGGCGTGACGATACCAAAGGTTTGCTGCTATGAACCGCGCATGCAGCTCCTCGCCAGCTACCTGTCGGGATCGTGGTCGCAGGGATCGGGTGTCCGCACGACGCTGGTCAACCCGGCCACCGAGGCCCCGCTCGCCGAGGTGGCCCAAGGCGGACACGACTTCGCCGCCGCCTTCGCCCATGCCCGCACTGCCGGGATTCCCGGGCTCGGCGCGCTGACGTTCGCGCAGCGCGGTGCCCTGCTCGCCTCGCTCGCCAAGGCGATCCACGGTGCACGCGAGGAGCTGATCAACCTCGCCGTCGCCAACGGTGGCAACACCCGCGGCGACGCCAAATTCGACGTCGATGGCGGCGCGCTGACGCTGTCGTACTACGCCGAGCTCGGCACCAAGCTCGGGTCAACGACATTGCTCGCCGACGGTGACCCGATCCAGGTCGGCCGCACCGCGCGCATGGGCGGTCAGCACGTGTGGGCACGCCGCCGCGGCGTCGCGGTCCACATCAACGCGTTCAACTTCCCGGGCTGGGGTCTGTGCGAGAAGCTGGCCTGCTCGCTACTCGCCGGAATGCCGACGATCACGAAGCCGGCGACCGCGACCGCGATGGTCGGGCACCGCATGGTCGAGTTGTTTGCACCGCTCCTGCCCGCGGGCGCGCTGCAACTCCTCGTTGGTCCGGCCGGCAACCTCCTCGATCACGTCGGGCCGGGAGACGTCGTCGCGTTCACCGGCGGCAGCGCGACGGCCCGCATGCTGCGCGGTCACGCGAAGATCATCGAGCACTCCGTGCGCCTCAACATCGAGGCCGATAGCCTGAATGCGGCGATCCTCGGTCCCGATGTCGACCTCACGAGCGAGACCGGCGGTCTGTTCCTCGCTGACGTCGTGCGTGACATGACGCAGAAGACCGGCCAGAAGTGCACCGCGATCCGCCGCGTGCTCGTGCCGGCCGGCAAGGAAGCCGACGTGTTCGAGGCGATGCGCGAGCGGCTCGCCGGCATCGTCATCGGTGACCCATCGGTCGACAACGTACGCATGGGACCACTCGCTACCGCGCAGCAGAAGACCGATGTCCTCGCCGGCATTGCCCGGCTCGCCGCGGCGACAGACGCCGTGTTCGGCGGCACCGGCGAGGTCACGCCGGTCGGCGTCCCCGCGGGCAAGGGGTTCTTCGTCGGTCCGGTCGTGCGCTCTGCCAAGGACGCGATGGCGTGTGCGCCGCTCAACGAGCACGAGGTGTTCGGGCCGGTGACCACGGTCGCGCCGTACTCCGGGGACGCGACGTACGC
>JAYUYE010001025.1:0-2853 GCA_043752985.1 Myxococcales bacterium | reverse complement strand
AAGCTCATCGTCGCGCAACTGCGGAGCAACAAGCAGCGCCGCCAAGTGATCGTCGTTACCCACAACCCGAACATCGTGGTCAACGGGGATGCCGAGCTGATCTTGGTCATGGACTTCCGCGCCGGGCAGTGCGTGCTCACGCACGCGGGCAGCCTGCAGACCGATGCGATCCGCAACGAGGTTTGTAACGTCATGGAGGGCGGACCGGAGGCGCTGCGGAAGCGGTATCGGCGGATCGTGGGAGGAGCCTGACCATGCTCGATTCACGAGACGAGTTGCTCGCAAAGATCACGCTCGGTGAAGACTCCGTCTTCGAGCTGAAGGCCGTTCGCTTCAAGGGTGATCGCGTCGATGGTCCAGCACGCGACGATCTAGCCGACGACCTCGCAGCCTTCGCCAACTCGGCAGGAGGCGTGCTGCTGCTCGGCGTCGACGACCGGCGGCAGGAGATCGTCGGGATCCCTATCGAGCGCCTCGATGCGGTCGAGACGTTTGTCCGCCAGATCTGCCTGGACACGATCAAGCCACCGCTGGTCATGATCGCGATCCGCATGTTGTTGCCCGGCCCCGACGGCGCCGATCGCGCGGTGATCAAGGTCGAGGTGCCCCGCGGCCTGTTCCCCCACGAGAGTGCGCACGGCTACTTCCATCGCATCGGAAGCTCGACTCGCAAGATGGAACCCGAGCTACTTGCACGGCTCTTCCAGCAGCGCAGCCAGAGCCGACTGATCCGCTTCGACGAGCAAGCGATCTCCGACGCGACTCTCGACGACCTCGAGCCGACCCTGTACGAGCGATTTCGGGGGCCCCGCATGACGGACCCACGCGAGGGACTGCTCCACAAGCTGGCGATGGCGCGCCTCGACGCGGAGGGTCAGTGGCGCCCGACCGTCACAGGCGTGCTCATGGCATCGGCGGATCCCCGCCGATGGATGCCGAACGCCTTCATCCAGGCGGTCGCCTATCAGGGCGCTGATAGCGTTCCGGACGTCGATGGCACCAACTATCAGCGAGCGGCACGGGACATCACCGGACCGCTCGATCTCCAGGTCGTCGAAGCGTGTCGCTTCGTGCGCGACTACATGACGGTCAGCGCGACCAAGGATGTCGGTCGTCAGGACGTTCCTCCATTCGACATGACCACGGTCTTCGAGGCGGTCGTCAATGCCGTCGCGCACCGCGACTATCAGATCTACGGCTCGAAGATCCGCCTCCGACTGTTCTCTGATCGCCTCGAGATCTCGTCACCAGGTTCGTTGGCCAACACGATGACAGTCGAGAGCTTGCCGTTCCGTCAGTCGGGGCGAAACGAGGCCATATCGAGCCTGCTAGCGAAGTGCGTGGTGCCAACCGATCTGGGCTGGATCGGAACCGAGCGTGCAACGATGATGGACCGCCGTGGTGAAGGCGTGTCGGTTATTCTCGAGCGCGGCGAACGCCACGCCGGCCGACGGCCAGCCTATCGGATGATCGACGATTCGGAGTTGCTGCTCACCATCCCCGGCAAGATCGCCTGATCGATTCCGCTCGGATCCACCGCGTGGTGGATCCGCCCTAACATTCGATGATGTTGACGGCCAGGCCGCCGCGAGCGGTCTCCTTGTACTTGCTGCTCATGTCCGCGCCGGTACGCCACATCGTCTTGATGACCTTGTCGAGCGACACCTTGTGCGTCCCATCGCCCTGAAGCGCGATCCGGGCGGCGTTGATCGCCTTGACCGCGCCCATGGCGTTGCGCTCGATGCACGGCACCTGGACCAGGCCGCCGATCGGATCGCACGTGAGCCCGAGGTTGTGCTCCATCCCGATCTCCGCCGCGTTCTCGACCTGAGCAGGCGTGCCGCCCATGACCTCGGCGAGCGCGCCTGCGGCCATCGAGCAGGCAACACCGACCTCGCCCTGGCAGCCGACCTCGGCGCCGCTGATCGATGCATTCTTCTTGTACAAGGCTCCGATCGCGGCCGCCGTGAGCAGGAAGCGCATCGTCCCTTCGTCGTCGGCGTTCGGAAGAAACTTCCGGTAGTACATGATCACCGCGGGGATGATTCCAGCGGCACCGTTGGTCGGCGCGGTCACGACGCGCCCCCCCGCGGCGTTCTCCTCGTTGACCGCGAGCGCGAACAGGTTGACCCAGTCCATGATCACGAGCGGATCGCCGCCCCCCGGATCGCTCTTCATCTTGCGGTGCAGCGCGGCCGCGCGGCGCTTGACCTTGAGCCCGCCCGGCAGGATGCCCTCGCGCTCGCAGCCGCGCTTCACGCACGCATCCATCGCGCGCCAGATCTCGTCGATCCGCTTCTTGACCTCGGCTTCCGGAGCCAACGTCTTCTCGTTCTCGAGCATCAGCGACGAGAAGCTCATGCCGTGCTCTTCCGAGAGTCGCAGCAACTCGTTTGCGGAGTTGAACGGATAGGGAACCTTGACCTGCTCGGCGGGCGTGCTGCCATCGGCGGGGGCGCCGCTCTGATCGACGACAAAGCCGCCGCCTACGGAGTAAAAAATCCGCTCGACGAGCACCGCGTTGTTCGCGCCGTACGCGGTGAATCGCATGCCGTTGGAGTGCAGCGGGAGCTTCTCGCGGCGATGGAAGATCAGCTGGAGATCGGGGTCGAACCCGACCTCGTGCTTGCCGAGCAGCTTGATCCGCTTGGTCTCCAGTGCGGACGCCATTCGCTGCCCCACGCTATCGACATCGACGGTTGCCGGCTCATCGCCCTCGAGGCCCATCAGGATCGCCTTGTCGCTACCGTGCCCCTTGCCGGTGAAGCCGAGGCTGCCGACCAGCTCTACCTTGACGCCGGTGGTCTGCGCGAGTTGACCGTCCTGTTCGAGCCGCTGCGCAAATCGGCGCGC
>JAYUYE010001024.1:0-2857 GCA_043752985.1 Myxococcales bacterium | reverse complement strand
TCGTGCCTGGCCCCGCGCCCGCTGGTGCGGACCTCTCGAACCCGGTCCCCACGAGCCTCCCAAGCAGCAGCACGCCGAGCACGGCGCCGCCGAGCGTTGGCCCGAGCGAGTCCAGGCTCGGGATGGGCGGGGACCCGGGCACTGGCTCGCCGTCGTTCGCGACGCTCGGCGGCCCGCCGTCGTTCGCGACGCTCGGCGGCGGCTCGCCCGCGGCGGGCGTTGCGGCTCCAATGCCTGCCTCGCTGGTTGACCTCCCGAGCAGCTCGAACACCGGGATGGCCGGCGCACCGACGAGCCCGACCACGAGTGGCAGCGCGCCATACGGGTCGGTGCCGATGCTGTCGAGCGTGGGTGGCGTACCCAGCATGGGCGCGCCCGGCACGTCGGGCTTCGGCGGCGTCCCCGGTGCGACGCAGTCGTCGAGCCCTGCACCGTCGCGCCACACCAGCGGCGCTCCGTACGATGCGTCCGGTTCGTCGAGCCACGGCAGCGGATCACCGTTCGACAGCGCACCGTCGTTCGCGAGCGTCGGCGGGATGCCCGCGACCGGGGCACCGAGCACGTCACGTGATTCCCGCGGCGCGACCGACTCTCGCGGCGCGACCGACTCTCGCGGCGCCGCCGACTCGCGGAGCTCGACCGAGCCGCGCTCGAATCCTCCGACGCGCGGCGGCTCGTCCGCGACGCCATTCTTCGGTGGCTCCGCGGTCGAGCCGCGCGATGGCGATCGTTCGCCGACGACGGTCCTCCCGCACGGCACGCTGACGCCCGAGCTGACGCCCGCGTCCAGCGGCGGCACTCCGAGCGCGCCACCGGGCGTGGTTCAGGGCGCGCCGAAGCCGAGCGTCCCGAGCGCGCGCAACATGACCGAGCCCGTGAGTGATGCGCCGTTCGGCCTGGCCGCGCTCGACCTCGGAACCCTCGGTCTGTCGCCGTTCGGCGCGTCGCCGCACGATCCCACAGGCACCGAGGCGCCGATCAGCGTTGGCGAGGCGACCGAGCCATTCGACCACGCGCCGTTCGGTGCCGGCCCGATCGATCTGTCGGCGATCGGGCTCTCGCCCTACGGCCGCGCGCCGACGGAAGGCATGGCGCTGCCGATGATCGACGCGATGCCGGCGGGGAGCGGGCCGTACTTCATGCCGCCTGCGAATGCGCTCGGCATCGACGTGCGCGAGCCGCGGATCCACGGTCACGACATCCGGCCCGGGCCGGAATGGGGGGACCGGGATTCAGTGCCGGGCCCGGGGATCGACGATCGTCTCGTCCGCGATCTCGGTGGCAATGCGTTCGATCCGTATCGCGTTCGCAAGGACTTCCCGATTCTCGAGGAGCGCGTGCACGGCGGCAAGCGCCTCGTGTGGCTCGACAACGCGGCGACCACGCAGAAGCCGCGCGCCGTCATCGATCGCCTGTCGTACTTCTACGCGCACGAGAATTCGAACGTGCACCGCGCCGCGCATGCGCTCGCCGCGCGCGCGACCGATGCCTACGAGAACGCGCGCGAGAGTGTGCGGCGGTTCATCAACGCGCCGTCGACGAAGGAGATTGTCTGGGTCCGCGGTGCAACCGAGGGGATCAACCTCGTCGCGCAGAGCTGGGGGCGCCGTCACGTCGGCAAGGGCGACGAGATCGTGATCACGCACCTCGAGCACCACGCGAACATCGTGCCGTGGCAGATGCTGTGCGCCGAGAAGGGCGCGCGACTTCGCGTCGCGCCTGTCGACGACCGCGGTGACGTGATCCTCGAGGAGTACGAGAAGCTGATGGGACCGCGCACGCGGCTCGTCGCCATCCCGCAGGTCTCGAACGCACTCGGGACCATCACGCCGACCCGCGAGATGGTCGACATCGCGCACCGCTACGGCGCGAAGGTCCTCGTCGATGGCGCGCAGTCCGTCTCGCACATGCGCGTCGACGTGCAGCAGCTCGACTGCGAGTGGTTCGTGTTCTCGGGCCACAAGGTGTTCGCGCCGACCGGCATCGGCGCCGTGTATGGCAAGCGCGAGATCCTCGAGGCGTCGCCGCCGTGGCAGGGCGGCGGCAACATGATCGAGGACGTCACGTTCGAACAGACGCGGTTCCATCCGGCGCCGTCGCGGTTCGAGGCCGGCACCGGTAGCATCGGCGACGCGGTCGGCCTCGGTGCGGCACTCGACTACGTCTCGAAGATCGGCATCGACACCATCGATCGGTACGAGCATGATCTGCTCGTGTACGGAACGCGGCGCCTCGCGACCGTTCCCGGCCTGACGATGATCGGCACCTCGAAGCACAAGGCGGGGGTGATGTCGTTCACGCTCGCCGGCCAGCGGACCGAGGACATCAGCGCCGAGCTCGACAAGGAGGGGATTGCCGTCCGCTCCGGCCACCACTGCGCGCAGCCAATCCTGCGCCGGTTCGGGGTCGAGGCCACGGTTCGGGCGTCCCTTGCTTTCTACAATGTTTGCGAGGACATCGACGCCCTGGTCGAGGCGCTGCACCGGCTCCAGGCCAGCCGTCGGTCGAGCTGATTTCCGGCCTGGATTCCGTCAAAACGGATCCGTTGCGAGATACCGCTTGTCCGTCATAACGGTATCCGCTATAACGGAACCATGGTCGAGACGCTCACCGCCGCCGCCGCCGCCGAGCTCGTTTCCCGGCGTGACGTCGACGTCGTGGACGTTCGCGAGGACCGCGAATGGAACCAGGGCCATCTGCCCGGAGCCCGCCACATCCCGCTCGAGACGCTTCGCACCGATGTCGAGGCGTATCTCGCGAAGAAGCCGATCCTGTTCATCTGCGCGCGCGGCGTCCGCAGCCTTCAGGCGGCAAAGCTCGCGGAGCGCTTCGGCTACACGGAGATCTACAACCTCGA
>JAYUYE010001023.1:0-2860 GCA_043752985.1 Myxococcales bacterium | reverse complement strand
CCTCTCGGCAGTGCGCGACCAAGGACTCAGCGCCGCCCTGCCGGTCGAGCGCCGCGCTCTGATGGCCAAGACGTTCGCGGCTGCCGGGCTTGCCCAGCTCCAGCAGAAGCGCAACGTGCGCACGGTCGAGCTCGGCAACGGAATGGCGCCGTCGCCGGCCCGCGTTGCACTCACCGGTCTGAGCGAGGCGCAGCAGACCAAGATGTTCTGGGACGGCGTCACTGCCGACTACGCGGGTATCGAGGAGAAGGGCAAGACGCTCAAGGCCACGCTGGCCGCGGGCTCGGAGCTCCGCATCACGATGCCGAACGGCACGGACCTCAAGATGAAGGTCAAGGCGCGCAAGGTGCTTGTCAGCGACGGAGTCATCTCCGACGCCGACGTCAAAGCGGGTGGCGCCAACCTGAGCGTCTGGCTCCCCGCGGGCGAGGTCTTCCTGACTCCCGTTCCGGGTTCCGCGGAGGGCAAGCTGGTCGACGACCGCATGACCTTCGACGGCAAGGAGATCACGGGTGTCACCGCCGAGATCAAGGCCGGCAAGATCACGTCGATCACCGCCAAGACCGGCTGGGATGGCGTCAAGGGCCTCTACGACGCCGCCGGCCCGGGCAAGAACGAGGTCGATCTCGTCGACATCGGCATCAATCCCGCCATCAAGGCGACCCCGAAGTTCGAGAACTACGTCGCGGCCGGGACCGTGACGGTCGGCACAGGCAACAACGTGTGGGCGGGTGGTACCAACAAGGAGCCATTCGGATTTCAGTTCTTCCTGACCGGCGCCACCGTGACCCTCGACGGCAAGCCCATCGTCGAGGCGGGCGTCCTCAAGTAGCACTTCACTCCCCACCGCAGATCGCGGATGATGCCCGCCATGAGGATGGCCATCGGCGTCGCTGTGTTGTTCGCGATCGGGTGTGGCGGCGGCGAGGGAGGCGGCGGTGATGATGCGCCGCCCGTGATCGACGCGCCGGGCTCGCAGGCTGACGCGGCCGTTCCCGCAAACTTTACCAAGCTCGTCAGCCGCCCGTGGAGTCTGACCCCGGGTCAGCTCGATACCTATCGGTGCGTTCGACTCACGATCCCCAGCGACACGTACATCACGAACATCGTCGCGCAAGCGCCAGTCGGTACGCACCACACGGTGCTTTCGATCTCGAGCAGCGGCACGGCCGGGCCCGACGGTGGGTACGACTGCGACGTCGGTGAGCTCGGCACGCAGATGCTCTACGCGTCCGGTGTGGGAACGTCTCCGCTCGATTTTCCAGCGAACGTCGGCGTCAAGATCGCAGCCGGGACGCAGATCCATCTCAACCTCCATCTCTTCAACGCGTCAGACAACGTACTCACGGGCGAGTCCGGGATCTACGTGAAGTCGCAGCCGACGCCGACGCCGATCCTCGCGGAGATGGTGTTCGCCGGAACGTTCGCACTCGAGATCCCGGCGAACAACCAGCCCCACAATGAAGTCGGCGGCTGCACGGTCGCGACCCCCTACACGCTGTTCGCCGTCTGGCCGCACATGCATCAGCTCGCGACGCATCAGAAGGTCGAGCTGATTCGCAGTGGGAGCCCCACGACGCTCCTCCACAACCTCGACTTCCAGTTCGCAGAGCAGACCTACTACTTGAAGACGCCGGAAGTGCAGGTGCATGCCAACGATCAGATCCGCGTGACCTGCACGTACATCAACAACACCGGCTCCCTTGTCACGTTCGGCGACAGCTCAAACACCGAGATGTGCTTCACGGGTTTCTATCGGTACCCCGCAGCGAGCTCCGGCCTGTTCCAGTGCACCGACGTTCCCGGCGGCCTTCCCGGCTTCTAGCGAGTTCTGCACACGAACTGCCGGCGATCCCCATCGCGACCAGCGCGAGAAGCTCCAATTCTTGATCGGCCGCGGCACCGGCGTGCGGCTACGACGTCCCTGGACAGCCGAGCGTCGCGAGATCGACGCTGCCGTCCGTCTTGCGGATCCGCAGCCGTAGCTCGTAGTGCCACGGCGACTCGCCCTCGGGGTCGGACGTGTACGAATCGATCCGGCAGTACCAGAATGCCGGGTCGCTCGGCGGATCGATCGGCGCGAGCTGCGCGGGGAACTCTCCGCAGCCACCGGTCAGGCGATGCGTGTCCTTCGAACCGGGCTCGCCGGTTCCGTTCGTGACGAGCAGCGCGACGTACTCGCCGAGCAACTGATCGGCGGGACAGCCACGGGTCTGCGCCTCCACATCGAAGCGGTGCTGCGCATGCGGCGCGACTGCGGCGCGTACGGCCGCGAGATCGGGGACCGTGGGCGTGGTGCGGCCAGTGTTGCTCGGCGGGAGCGCCGAGGATCCGCCACACGCAGCGACGACGATCAGGAGCGCCGCCTTCAACGGACACCGCGGGTGTGAGCGGCGTCGCTCGATCGAGATCATGAAATCCTCCTTGCCCGCACAGTACCAAGGCGTGCGCCGCATACGGCTGACCGTGCTATCGAATCGCTGATGCTGCTGTCCCCGATCACGCTGCGCTGCGGTCTGACGATCCCGAACCGGGTCTCGCTCGCACCGCTCACGAATCTTCAGTCGCGCGCGGATGGCCTCCTCGGCGACGACGAGCTCGCGTTCTTGGCGCGCCGCGCGGACGGTGGCTTCGGTCTCGTGACGACGTGCGCCGCGTACGTCGCGCCCGACGGCAAAGCCTGGGATGGCGAGCTCGGAATCGATCGCGACGCGTGTCTACCGGGACTGACCCGACTCGCAGCGCGGATCCATCAGGGCGGTGCCATCGCCATGGTCCAGCTGTTTCACGGCGGCGTGCGCGCCGACGCCACGCTCACCGGCGAGCAGCCGTGGAGCGCCACGACCTGGCACGAGGACAC
>JAYUYE010001022.1:0-2865 GCA_043752985.1 Myxococcales bacterium | reverse complement strand
TTCTCATCGATCCGATACACGCCCGGATAGCGTGTCGCCTTTCCCTTGTTCCTCATGATGAGGATCCTTTCTGTCTCCGGGCGTCCCAAGGTGCGACGAGCGTATCGCGCGGCGCACGCGGAACAGGAGACCGATTACGCATCAGGAGGCAGCGACAAGGCTCGGGTCGAAGTTGGCCTCTCGTGGCATTTCCGTGCGCATCGAACCATCGTAAACAAGCGAGATGAGTCTCTCCGTTTACGCCGTCCAACGACTTGAGACAGGCGGGACGGCTCCCATCGAAGGCGCCCCCCGGGACTATGCGGGGGGAGAGCGCTGGCGAACGGATATCTGGGGATCGAACGCGGTGATCTCGGTCGCTGAAGCTGTCCGGCGTCCGCGACCCAGCCGACTGATCCTTCCTTCGCTGGCGGCGCAAGACATCTTCGTCGAGGGGGAGGAATTGGACCAGCTGGAGCGCGAGGTGGACGCCCTGTTGGCACACGCCGTCGACGTGGTGAGGAAGATCCAGAGCACTGCACCACTGTTTCTCGAGGCCTTTCGAGATCGACTGCTCACTATCAAAGAGGCGGTACAGCTCGCGAGGACCGTGCCTCGTGGCGGCGTCGTAATTTCCTAGCGGAATCCATTGGCGCCCCCACGCGATCGACGCACTTCGTGCGCTGCACCATGCGTGCCTCCGGGCGTGAATCACGAGAGCGGATCATCGGCTCACAAGATTTTTAGTGCCTGGGAGGGGCGCCGTGCGTAGCGCGCGCCTCGCGCGGTTACAAAGCGATCCAGCTCGGCGACGGTGAACATGTGGCAACACTTCGGGCCGGCTCCGCACGGCTTGAGCTCGCCGCGCGAGACCGCGGTACGGATTCCCGACGTCGAGCGAAACCGCAGGTACGCGGCGGCGTCCGCCGTGGTGAGCAGCGGTTGATGTGGATGCGAAGTCGTCACGGCGATATCCCCTCGCGCGGCGCGACTGAGCTCGCGGCGTTGATCCGGCGCAGCCGTCCGATTGCGATGTCGAGCAGCTGGTTGATGTCCATTCTGTCGAGCAACGCGCGCAGCTGCGGCGTTGGCTGCGAGGCAGTGCGGCGCGCGACGTTCGGTTCCATGACGCTCTCCTGGTTGGTCATCGGCGAGGTACCTGGATCAGAGGGATCGAGATCTTGGGTGCCTGCGCTGCGACGTCCGCCGGGACCATCGTTCGCAACTTCGCAATCGCCAGGTCGACAGGGACCCCGCGCAGACCGGCAACGACTGCAGCGATCGGCGAGTCGGCGACCGTCGCGGGGACGGGTGGGGCAAGTGATTCGCCGGGCTTCGCCTCGAGTGCGGTGAGGATCGTGGCTTCGTCGAGCACCGGCGGACAGCCCAACTCTTCCGCCAGCGCCGGTATCAACTCTGGCGCGCCTGGGTGAAGAACCGGAACGCGTCCACCAGATCGAGGCCGATACTGATTTCCCTCGCCCCGTGATCGGATAGGTTGACGCCGATGCAGGTCGAAGCGTTGAGCGAGAAAGAGTTGAAGGCGCTGGAGGCGCACCTGTCTGCTACGAAGAGCGCGATGTCGCTGGCCGAGGCGCGGGGCTACCTGACAGCGGCCGCCTCAGCACCCACGTTCGTGCGGCCAGGGGACTGGATGCCGATCGTCGCTGGCGAGGGTGGCTTCTCCGACTTGAAGGATGCCAACCGGATCTTCGGCCTGGTGACGCGGCTGTACAACGGCATCATCGCTACGCTGGACGCCGGGGGTCGGGTTGCGCCGCGGCCGGAGACGCCCAACGAAGAGGTCACCGCGTGGTGTGCGGGGTATCTGCGACTCGCGCAGTCGGATTCGCGCTGGACCGCCGACGCGACGGGCGTGGAGTTGATCATTCCTGTCGCATCGCTCGCGACCGGAGCGGACCTCGATCAGCAGGATGATGGGACGCCCGATCCGCCGATGTCGGCCGAGCAATTTGCGCGGTATCGCAGCGGGCTCGATGACTGCGTCCGCGCTATCGACCTGTACTGGGGCGCGCGCCGCCCACCGCCGCACGCCGCGCCTGTGGTCCGCGCTGCGTCGAAGGTCGGGCGGAACGAGCTGTGCCCGTGTGGCAGCGGCAAGAAGTACAAGCGCTGCCACGGCACCGTGCACTGACATGGGGACTGCGCCACTGGGGACGCTGGACGCGCGTTGTCTTGCTCGCAACAGGCAACGAGCTAACCGCAGGTGATTGCTCGGCGAGTCGATGGGCTCGGCGTTGCACATCGTCGCCGCCATGACCCACCTTCGCTCCGTTCTTGCCCAGCTGTGACGGCGGGCGCGGGACACGGGCGATGTCTTGGCCCTCAAGGCTCGGTGACGACGACCGCGATGTAGCGAACCGCGACGATGGATTCCAGGACACTGATCCGGAACCGCCTGACATCCAGCCCAGGCGCCGCGGCGGCGATCATGTAGTTGGTGCCGGCCAGGTTTGCGTCGAGCTGCAACGTTGCGGCGGGAACATCGACCGACAGGCGCAGACGTGCCGCGCCGAAGAAGTCGTCGACAGGGACCGGCGCAAAGTCGAGGAGGTTGTAGCTGGCGCCGTCGTAGTGCGTGAGGTCGACCTGCGGACTGGTGTTCGAGCCGTCGAACACCTCGCCATAGTAGTAGGAAGCGCCGGGGCCGTAGACGGCAATGCCAATCTGCCGCTGCGGCGTGGGGTTCTCGATGATCTCGAATGCGGCTTCGATGTACGCGCGGCTCAGCGGCATCGTGACTTCAAGCCTCGCATACGGTGTCCCGGTGGTCTGCCAACTATCGGCGCCCGGCTGCCAGCCATCGCCGGCTTGCACGGTTGCCTCGAGCGGATCGTCGGGCGTGAAAGGGAAAAACAGCGCGAT
>JAYUYE010001021.1:0-7178 GCA_043752985.1 Myxococcales bacterium | reverse complement strand
ACACGACCGAATACGGATGACGCCGCACGGCCTCGGTCAGCTGACCACCCTGGTCGTAGCCGACGTAGCCCGGCGGCGCACCGACGAGGCGAGACACCGTGTGCTTCTCTTGATACTCGGACATGTCGATCCGGATCATCGCGTTGTCGTCATCGAACAGGAATGCGGCGAGTGCGCGCGCGAGCTCGGTCTTGCCGACGCCCGTCGGTCCGAGGAACAGGAAGCTTCCGATCGGCCGATTCGGGTCCTTGAGGCCGGCACGCGCCCGGCGCACTGCGGCAGCGACCGCCGCGACCGCGGGATCCTGACCGACAACGCGCTCGCGCAACCGGTCTTCCATCTTCATCAGCTTGTCGGTCTCGCCCTCGAGCATCTTCTCGACGGGGATCCCGGTCCACTTTGCCACGACCGACGCGATGTCGTCCTCGACGACCTCCTCGCGGAGAAAGCTCCCTGCGGCGCGCAGCTCGTCGACCTTTGCTGCTTGCGCGGCGAGCTCACGCTCGAGCTCCGGGATCGAGCCGAACCGCAGCTCCGAGGCGCGAGCGAAGTCGCCCGTGCGCTGCAGCCGGTCCGCTTCGGACTTGAGCTGATCGAGCTTCTCGCGGTCCGTCCGCAGTCTCTTGATCGTGTCGCGCTCGTGCTGCCAGCGCGCCTTCATGCCCGAGGACTGCTCCTTGAGCTCGGCGATCTCTCGCTCGATCACCGCGAGCCGCTGCTTCGAGCGCTTGTCGTCCTCGCGCTCCATCGCGGCGCGCTCGACCTCGAGGGTCATCACCCTGCGCTCGAGGGTATCGATCGGGGTCGGCGTGCTCTCGATCTCCATCTTGAGCCGCGACGCCGCTTCGTCGACGAGATCGATTGCCTTGTCCGGGAGCTGGCGCGCCGGGATGTAGCGCTGCGAGAGCTTCGCGGCAGCCACGAGGGCCGCATCGCGGATCCGGATCCCGTGGTGGACCTCGTACCGATCCTTGAGCCCACGCAGGATCGCGATCGTGTTCTCGACCGACGGCTCCTCGATCATGACCGGCTGGAACCGGCGCTCGAGTGCCTTGTCCTTCTCGATGTGCTTGCGATATTCGTCGAGTGTCGTCGCGCCGATACAGCGCAGCTCGCCACGCGACAGTGCTGGCTTGAGGAGGTTGGCCGCATCGGCCGCACCTTCCGCGGCGCCCGCGCCGACGAGCGTGTGCAGCTCGTCGATGAACATGATCACCGAGCCATCGGCGGCGGCGACCTCCTTGAGCACGGCCTTGAGCCGCTCCTCGAACTCACCGCGATACTTCGCGCCGGCGATCAACGCACCAAGATCGAGCGAGCAGATTCGCTTGTCGCGTAGCGACTCGGGCACGTCGCCCTTCGCGATCCGCTGCGCGATGCCTTCGACCACCGCGGTCTTGCCAACACCGGCCTCGCCGACGAGCACGGGGTTGTTCTTGGACCGCCGCGACAGGATCTGGATCGTGCGACGGATCTCCTCGTCGCGTCCGATCACGGGATCGAGCTTGTCCTGCTGCGCGAGCCGTGTGAGGTCACGCGTGTAGCGGTCGAGTGCCTCGTACTTCGCCTCGGGATCCTGATCGGTGACGCGCTGATTGCCGCGCACCGCGACCAGCGCCTCGAGGATCGAGTCCTTGGTTGCGCCCGCGTCGCGCAGGGCGTGCCCGGCGGCGCTCTTGCTCGCGGCCAGCACGAGCAGGAAGTGCTCGGTCGACGTGTACTCGTCCTTCATCGCATGCGCTTCGCGCACCGCGTCGGCCCAGATGTCTTTGAACGCCCGGCCGGCGTCGGTGTCGAGCGCGGCGCCGTGCGCGCGCGGCACCTTCTCGAGGCCGCGCTCGACGTCGGCGCGCACGATCTGCGGGTCCGCGCCGAGCTTGGCGAGGATCCGCGGGACGACGCCACCCTCCTGATCGAGCAGGGCGAGCAGCAGGTGCTCGGGCGCGACCTCAGCGTGGTGCCGAGCGATCGCGACGTCGCGCGCGGCGTTGATTCCCTCTTGGGCTTTGACGGTGAGCTTGTCCATCTTCATGGCAGCCCCACTGTAATCACCCTTACAACTGCGTCAACCAGCTCCCCCCTTGTTGCAGGCGGCTTCCGAGTCCGGGCCTCAGGATGTGGTCAGGAGGCTCGCGACCGGCGTGCCGGCAGCGGCCGCACGAACTTTCGCGAGATCGAGGAGACCGCGCCGCGCGAGCTCGGCGATCGCGGTCGAAGCGGTCGCGAGCTGTAGTCGGCCCTCGCGGTCGGTGAGCTCGGCGAGTGCCGTCGCGATCCGGCGGGGAGCATCCTCACCGAGCGCCGCGCCGAGCGTTGCCGCGAGCCCGGTGTCGCCGATCAACGCGGCAGCAACGAGTGCATGAGCCAATGCGGTCTCTGTCGTGAGCCCCGTTGTCAACGCGCTCTTCTCCGCGAGCTCGGTCGCGACCTCGACGAGTGCGCCCGGATCGTCGGAGCGCCAGTAGACATCGAGAAGGCGGCGCAGCGTGGGGACGTGGGTCGGGTCGAGATCGGAGGCACGGAGGAACACGTCATCCGCGCGATCGACATCGCCGAGATGGACGAGCACTGCCTCGCCGAGTCGATACAGGCGCTCGGCGCGCTGCTGCGGCGACGGGGCGAGCGGCACGAGCTGGTAGAGGTACCGGGTCGCCGTCGGCCAGTCGCCGCGAGCGGAGTGAATCTCGGCGAGTGTCTCGAGAGTGCGCGCGTGCTGCGGATGATCGCGGAGCACGCGGCCGAGCTGCGTGATCGCGCCATCGAGGTTGCCGGACTGTCGCAACAGGTCGACGATCGCGAACTGGGTCGCGACGTTGGACTCCTCGTCGTCGAGCGGAACCAAGTCGAGCACCGAGCGGGCGGCGTCGAGCGCCGTGTCGAGATCGCCGATCCGGCTCGCGAGCTCCTGCACCCGCATCATGACGTCGCGGCGATTCGGCGCCGCGACCGCGGCTTCCTGCGCCTGGGTCAGCGCTTCGGTGTCGCGGCCGAGCTTCTCCGAGATGATCGAGCGACGCATCGCGAGCTCGTCGGCTCCGAGCACCGAATCACCGAGAGAGAGGTCTCGATAGATCGTATCCGCGGTCGCGAAGTCCCCGAGCGAGAACGCGAGTGAGCCACGGGCGTCGAGCGCGCCGATGTGTGACGGATCTTCCGCGAGCGCGAGGTCATATGCGCGCGCGGCCTGATCGAGCGCGCCGAGCTCCTCGGCGAGTCGCGCGACCTCGAGCCAGGCGGCGGCGCGCTCATCGGGCGTCTCGGCCCGGCTCGCGCGCACCGACGTCAGATCGCTCAGCGCGGGTAGATCACCCGACGCGCGGTGAACCTTTGCGAGCACGCGGAACGCGAACGGATTGCCCGCATCGGCGCGCCACAGCTGTGTCGCGATGTCGAGCACGACATCGAGGTCGCCCGCTGCTTCTGCGCGCACGAGCTGGCCTTCGAAGTTCGGTCGGATCCCGCCGCCGGGACCTTCGCGCAGGGTGTCGGGGCCGTCGGACTCCTCCGTGCGTCGAGTCGCAGCGATGCTCGTCTGGCACCGCGCGGCCGCCTCGAGGAGATTGCCGCGTTCAGCCGCGCGCGCGGTAGCCGCCGCTTCCTCGTAGAGCTTCGCGGCATCCGCGAACCGCGAGATCGTTTCGTAGCGACGAGCGAGCGGAAGCTTCGCCGCGGGAATCGTGGGGTCGAACGCGAGCGCCTGCTCGAAGTTGACCTGCGCCTGCGCATCGTCATCGAGCCGCTCGTCGAAGATCAGGGCAAGCTCGAGGTGAAGCGCTCCACGGTCACGAGGATTCGCGGCTGCCGCGATCTCGCGATACAGGAGCGACGCCGCGAGCGCCCACTCACCACGGACCATCGCCGCGGTGCGCAGCTGATACGCGATCTCCGGATCGGCGGGAGAGCACGCGTGCGCTTCCTTGAGGCAGCGATACGCCTCGGCGTCGCGGTTGAGCGAGTCGCGATAGAGCTTGGCGCGGCGGCGCCACAGTGCGCCTTTCGCGAGCTCGTGCTCGGCCATCACCAGCTGCCGGCCGATTGCCTCTGACGCCGCGGTGACGTCGCCGATCTTGAAGTACAGGGCCTCTAGGAGCTCGAGGGGGCGCCCATCACTTGGTGCGCCGGCGGCGGCACGCTCCGCGATCGTGATCGCGCCGCGAACATCGCCAGCGTCGGCGAGCTTCTGCGCTTCCACCAGGTCGGCGCGAGGTCGCGGCGGGCGTGGACTCGAGCCGATCTCACCCGAGACGATCGTGTCGTCCTGGCTCAGCGCCGCAGCGCAGTCGGCCGCGAACGTGCGGCGCGCATCGTCGTAGACGTCGGACCCCGCGACCTGCTCGTAGAGGTCGCGCGCGGTTGCCAGATCGTCCGACGCGGCGAGTGCATCGGCGAGCGGCATCCACACCGGCGCATAGCTGGAATCTGCCTCGTGCGCCTGCGTCCAGTACGTCGTCGCAGCGACCAGGTTGCGATTCTCGCGCGCGAGCAGCGCGAGCTCGTGCAGTGCGATCGCGCGCGCCTGGCCTTTGCTCGTCTTCGTGGCTACCTCGAGGATCTCGAGGCGCAGCGCGGGCTCCTTGGCGAGGTGTACGAGCACGGCGAGGAGCACGCCCGCGTCGTCCGGATCGGCGCGATGCGCGGCGAACAAGCGCGAGCGATCCGCGCCTTCCGCGGCCGCCGCAACTTCGGGACTGACGTACTCCACCTCGTCCACCGTATCGCGCGGAGCTACGATTGGACCCGACTTGATCCGGGGATCGGAGACGGATGCCCAGCCGGCCTCCTCGACGGTGCCATCGGCGGGCACCGAGACGAGCTTGATCCGACCGAGCGTACGCCGCGATTCGGCGATGGTCTGGTCGACGGGAGCCGGCGGCGACTCCGCGGGCTCGACGCTGACCAGCCCGGTACCAGGCAGTGTCTTGGTGCGCGACTCGGCGACGCCGGCGCGGATCCACGCAGCTTCCTGGCGCATCGCGTTCGCGTCCTCGATGCGCGCCGCCATTCCGGCCCGCTCCTCGAGTGCTCGCGCGAGGAGTGCCTTGCGCTCGAGCTCGCCGCTCACGGTGACGAGCAGTGCACCGCCATCATCGAAGCGATGGAACGCCGATGCCTGCTCGACGAGGATCAGCGCCTCGCCGTCGCGGCCCGCACGGAGCAGCGCCGTGGCGAGGTCGGCGACATCGGCGGCGGTGCGCCGCTCGGGAACCACCGCCGACAGAGCCTCGACGGCGACGTCCCACGCGAGGTTGCCGCGCGCTTCGCTCGCGAGCATGCGCAGCGTCGCATCACGGCGTGAACCAGGCCCGAAGGCGTCGGCTGCGCGGCGCATCGCCTCGCGGCCGCGCGTGGCGTCGTCGAGCCGATCGTTGTAGATCTCGGCGAGCTCGAGCAGGAAATTGCCGCGGCGAGGACCCGGGGTGCGCTCGGCGAGCGTGGCCAGGTGGCGTGCTGCGGCCTCGTGGTCGCCGGTCTCGGTCGCCAGCTCGACGAGCTCCTGCAACACGCCGGCGTCACCCGGGTTGACGTGGTTCGCAGTCTCGAGCGTCGCGAAGGCATCGTCGAGCTTGCCGGCGCGGCGCGAGCGGGTCGCGGCATCCCGCAGCGACAGCGCCGAGCCACTCGCCGCGGACGCGCGACCACTCGCCGTGTTCTCTTCGCGCGAGTCAGCGACGGCACCGTCGATGGGCACCCTCGGTGGTGCGTCGCCGCGCAGCTTCGCGAGCCCGGCAGCAACGTCTGCCCCGTCGACCTGCGCTCGCTCGAGTGCGGGGCGCGCGAGATCGCGGATCGCGTCGAGCTGTGCGGGCTCGAGCGCGGCGACGAGCTCCGACAGTGCGGCGGCGGCGAGATGCCGCTCGCGCGCGACGATCGCGAGATCGACGCCGGTATCGCCGGGCAGCTCGGCCGACAGCTGCGCGAGGCCACCGGCGGCGGCGACGAGCTGGCCCGCGGCCTGGAGCTTCAGCGTCACGTAGCGCAGCGAAGGGCGCCACGAAGGATCGATCTCGAGTGCGCGCTGATGCGCGGCGAGTGCGACTTCGGGCCGGCCGAGTTGGTCTTGGAGATCACCGAGCCGCGACAGCAGCGGCTTCTGACGCGCGGGATGGCGTGCGGTCGCGGCAACCTTGCGACCGAGGATCACCGAGACGCGCTCGAGATCGCCGCGTGCACGCCACTCGGTCTCGAGTACATCGAGCGCGGGCATGTGCGTATCGGAGATCCGCAGCGCTGCCTCGAGGCAGCGGATCGCGTCCTCACCGCGATCGGCGCGGCGAAACAGCTCACCCGCGCGATACATCGCGTCGGCACGCGCCGTCGGCGAGCTGTCATCGGCGAGTGCCGCGAAGCCTTCGAGGGCCGCGGCAGCGCCGCCGAGATCACCGGATCGCTCGGCGAGATCCGCGAACAACCGCAGCACCTGCGCGCGCAGCTCGGGTGTCGATCCGCGTCCCGACTCGGGATCCTCGACGAGCGGGCGCAGCGCGGCGACAGCCGCCGCCTGATCGCCCGATCGATCGGCAGCGACCGCGAGGCGATAGCGGAACGTCGGGGCGTGCGGCAGATCGATCCCGAGAGCCGAGCGATGCCCGACTCTCTCCGGCTCCGGCCCAGGAGTCCGGCTGAGCCGGTCGCCCTCCACGTCGGGTCCCGGATCCTCGAGCAGCCCGTTGTATGCGCGGATCACATCCGGCCACGCGCGTTGCCGCCATGCGGCCTCGCCGAGGGTGACGAGCACCTCGCGGCGCAGCACCGGCGGAACATCGGCGCGGAGCTCCGCGTGCGCACGCGCGCCATGGGGGAGGGCGGTGCCGGGCTCGTCGGCTGCGAGCCATGCGGCGGCGGCCGCGGTCTCGATCTGGACGCGATCCGAGTTGCGCTCGGCCATCTTCGCGAGCGCAGAGAGTGCCTGGGCGCGCGCACGACGATCGCCGCTCTGCGACAGCAGCTCGGCCTCGAGGTGATACGCGCGGCGGCGGATGTCGTTCGCTTCGTCGTTGCGGTCGGCATCGTCGTGCACGCCGGCCGCTGCGTGCGTGAGTTGCAGTGCTTCGTGGAGATCCGCGATCGCCGCGGCGATGTCGGGCTTCTCCTCGCGGCGGCGCACCTCGGCGCGCTGCACGAGCAGCCCGGCGCGTTCGACCGGTGGTGGTCGGGTCGCGAGGACTGCGTCGATCCAG
>JAYUYE010001020.1:0-7180 GCA_043752985.1 Myxococcales bacterium | reverse complement strand
TCCGGCCCATGGGGCGCTCGCTGTCGACCCAGCAGGGCAAGGGCATCTCCGCGGACGCGGCGCGGATCAGCGCGCTGATGGAGAGCCTCGAGACCTGGACCGCCGAGCACCTCGCGCTGCCGATCGTCCACGGCTCGTATCGTGCGCTGAAGGACCGCGCCGTCGACATTCGCCGGCTGCCGCGGCCGCGTGGTCGGCTCGATCTCGGCGCACGCCGGCGCTGGGTCGAGGGCTGGGACCTCGCCCACGACCGCGCGATCCTCGTGCCCGAGCAGGCCGTGACGCTCGATACGACGTTCACGATAGCGCCGCAGTTCGATATCTCGTCCAACGGGCTCGCCTCGGGCAACGTGCTCGTCGAGGCGATCGTCCATGGCCTGTGCGAGGTCATCGAGCGCGACGCGGAAGCGGCGTGGCGGCGTGCCGGTGGCGATCGCCGGATCGTCCTCGACTCGATCTGTGATCCCGTCTGCTGCGACCTGATCGATCGGATCACGGCGGCCGGTGCGCGCGTGTTCGTCTGGGATCTCGGCAGCGACATCATCCCCGTGATCGGCTGCGCGATCATGGAGGACCCGAACGAGCCCGCGTGGCGTGCGCTCGGCTTCTATCAGGGTTTCGGCGCGCACCTTGTCCCCGAGGTCGCGATCGCGCGCGCGCTGACCGAGGCGGCGCAGACCCGCGTCACGTACATCGCGGGTGGCCGCGACGACTTTTTTCCGTTCGACTACGCGCGCGCGACCGACCCCGAGCTGCTCGCCGAGATCTGGGATCGGCTGACGACGCCGTGCGAAGAGCCGGCGCTGTTCGACGAGCTGTCGCGCACCGCCACGCGCGGGCTTGGCGAAGATCTCGAGATCCTCGTCGAACGGCTGCGCGCGGCCGGCAGCGATCAGGTGATCGTCGTCGATCTCACCCACCCCGAGCTGCGCGTCCCGGTGGTCAAGGTGATCGTCCCCGGCCGCGCGACCGACGTCGAGGCGATGGGATGACGACCCTGGTATACGTCGGGCCAACGCTGGCCGCCGCCGAGGTCAGCGCGCGGCTGCCGGGTGCGACCGTGCTGCCGCCGGTCGCCGTCGGCGACGTGCTGGTCGCGATCCGGCGTCGCGGCATCAAGCGAATCGCGATCATCGACGGGTACTTCGAGCGGATGGCCGCCGTCTGGCACAAGGAGCTGTTGCGCGCGCTCGAGCGCGGCATCGCGGTGTGGGGCGCGGCGAGCATGGGTGCCTTGCGCGCGGCCGAGCTCGCGCCGTTCGGGATGCGCGGCGTCGGCGCGATCTATCGCGCGTACGCCCGCGGCACGCTGACCGCCGACGACGAGGTCGCCGTCGCGCACCTGCCGGCCGAGTACGGCTACCGCGCGACCTCCGATGCCCTGGTCAATTTGCGCGACGGCATCGCGCGCGCCCCGATGCTGTCTGCGCCGACGCGCGCCCGCCTCGTCGAGCTCGCGCGAGCACCGTTTTATCGCGAGCGCAGCTGGGACCGGCTGATCGCCGACGCGCGGGTCGCGGGAATTCCTGAACGTACGTTGCGCGCGCTCGGTGCGTGGCCCAAGCCCGATCGCAAGGCGGCCGATGCGCGGATGCTGCTCCGTGCGCTCGCGAAGGATCGGTCGGCGCCGAAGCGCGGAGGGCGGGTCCCACGGACGTGGGCGATCAAGCAGCTCGAAGCCTGGCTCGCAGTGATACCCTCGGCCAAGGGATAGCGAATGGACGTCGGCCATGCAGCGCCCGTGTTCGGCGCGGGTAGGTTCGAAGTCCGGGGTACGCTCGGGGCAGGCGGAGCCGGCGTTGTCTACCGTGCGTTCGATCGGCAGCTCCAGCGCGAGGTCGCGCTCAAGCTGCTGCGGCAGGCGACGGGCCGGGACCTCTACCGGTTCAAACGCGAGTTCCGGGCACTCTCTGACATCGTCCATCCAAACCTGGTGACGCTGCACGAGCTGCACGCGACCGGCGGCGACTGGTACTTCACGATGGAGCTGGTCGAGGGTATGTCGTTCATCGACTGGGTGCGCCCGCCGCGCCTCGTCGCCGGACCGACGCGCACGCGACAGGACATCCTCGGATCGCCGGTCAACACGGCTCGGCTGCGCGCCGCGCTCGTGCAGCTGGTCGATGCGCTGGTCGCCTTGCACAAGGCCGGCAAGCTGCACCGCGATCTCAAGCCGAGCAACGTCCTGGTCGCCGCGCAGGGCAGGGTGACGCTGCTCGACTTCGGGCTGGTCGCCGGGATGGCCGAGGGCGACCCGGAGAAGCTCGCGGTCGGGACGCCCGTGTACATGTCGCCCGAACAGGCGGCGGATCAAGCCCTCGACGCAGCCAGCGACTGGTACGCGGTCGGCTGCATGCTCTACGAGGCGCTCACCGGGCGGCGTCCGTTCGAGGGCGACTCGGAGCAGGTCATGACGCGCAAGCAGACCGAGCTGCCGCCTCATCCCACCGAGCTCGTGCCGAACCTGCCAGCCGACCTGACCCGGCTGTGCATGGCGCTGTTGCAGCCGGCCCCGGCCGACCGACCGGCCGGCCTCACCATTCTCGCGCAGCTCGGCTCCGCGCCATCGCTCGGGACGCGGAGCCTGGCGAAGAGTCTGCCGCCGCTCAACTTCGTCGGCCGCGCCCTCGAGATGGACCAGCTGCAGCGGGCACTGCTCGATGCGCGCCGGCGCGGTGTCGCGATGATGGTCAAGGGCCGGAGCGGCATCGGCAAGAGCACGCTGATCCGGCGTTTCCTGCGCGGCCTCGGGGACACGGTGTTCGTGCTCGAGGGTCGCTGCTTCGAGCGCGAAGCGGTGCCGTTCAAGATGCTCGACGGCGTGGTCGACACGCTGACCGCAGCGATCATGAGCCTGTCGCCCGACCAGGCGACCGCGCTCGTGCCGCTCGAGATCGGATCGCTCGCGCGCTTGTTCCCGGTGATGCGGCGCATCCCGCAGTTTGCCGACGCGGTCGCGGGCGCGACGGTGCCTCCCGATCCGCAAGAACAACGCCGCCGCGGGTTCCAGGCGCTGCGCAGCGTGATGACGAAGCTCGTCCGCGTCCGACCGGTGGTCGTGTTCGTGGACGATGCGCACTGGGGCGACAGCGACAGCTGCGTGTTCCTCGCCGAGCTGATCCACGGTGCAGAGCCCGGCATGCTGATCCTGATCGCGCATCGGCCCGAGGATTACCTCGGTGTCGTGGTCCAGCTGCGACGGCCTCCGGGTGGGAGTGCGCGCCGCGGCGACGTTCGCGACGTCGAGATCCAGCCGCTGGGCGATGCGGACGCGATCGAGCTCGTCACGCAGCTCGCCGAGGACAGCGGGCGAACCGCTACGGTGGTTGCTGCGGCCGGCGGCAATCCACTCGCGCTCGCAGAGATGGCGCGCGCGCCGTCGATGGCCGAGGGCATGAAGATGGATGACCTCGTGCGCGCGCGCGTGCACCGGCTGTCTGCGGACTGCCAGGCGATGCTCACCGTCACGAGTATCGCGGCGCGCCCGCTGCCGGTCGAGATCGCGGCGCACGCTGCCGGCGTCGTCGGTGGCCACGACGAAGCAAGCACGCTGTCGATCGAGCGACTCGCGACGCTGCGGCAGGTCGAAGGCCAGATGATCCTGCATCCGGCGCATGACTACGTCCGCAGCGCCGTGCTCGGGGGCCTCGATACCGAGACCAAGGCGAGCTTCCACGAGGCGATCGCGCGCGCGTTCGAAGCCGTGCAGGGACCCGAGCAGCTCGACTCGCTCGCGGTCGTCGAGCATTGGTTGTCCGCCGGGCATCCGGCGAACGCGGCGCATCACGCCGTCGCTGCGGCACTCAAGGCAGAGGAGGCGCTCGCGTTCCGGCGCGCCGCCGAGCTCTACCAGATCGCCTTGCAGTTCGGCCCGTGGGACGCGGCCGGGCAACGCGAGCTCCTTGGTCGGCAAGCGAATGCCCTGGTGTGCGCGGGACAGCTCGACGAAGCTGCGACGCTGTACGGGCACGCCGCTGCGCTGTTGCCCGACGACGATGACGCGATCGATCTCGATCGGCTGCGGGTGGAGGCACTGCTGCGCCGCGGCCGGCTCGATGAAGGCTTGCCCGCCGCCGAGCGCCTGCTCGCGCAGATCGGGATCCGGATCCCGCTGACCGCGCGCACGTCGCGGACGAAGCTCGCGACGCAGTGGATGCAGATGAAGTTGCGCGGCCTCGACTATGTCGAGCGCGATGTTACCCAGATTCCGCCCGCCGAGCTGCTCGCGATCGACGTGTTGTATTCGATCTCGAGCGGCCTCGCGTTCGCGGATCCCGCGCTCGGCCGCGTCGTGCAGTCCGAGCTGGTCCGCGCCGCACTCGACGCGGGAGAACCGGTCCGCATCTGCCTCGCGCTCGCGCAGGAGGTTGCGTACGCGGCGTCGGCCGGTAGCCGCAACCGCGGCGTCGTCGAGGCGGTGGGCGCGCGGCTCGAGGCAGTCGCCGCGAAGATCGGCCACCCGCATGTGGTCGGATTCGCGACCACGGCGATCGGTATCGCCGCGCACATGAATGGCCGCTGGGAGGACGCGCGCGATCGCCTCGATGCCGGCCTCGCGGCGCTGCGCGATCACGGCGCGGGTGTGCGCTGGGAGATCGACGTCGGCGATACGTACTGGCTCGCGTCGCTGTTTTATCTCGGCGAGTGGCGGGAGATGGCGCGGCTGACCCAGCTCCTGCTTCGCGACGCGATCGATCGCGGCGACGTGATCGCGCAGCAGTGCCTGCGCTCGGGTCGCTGCAACCTCGCGTGGCTCATGCTCGGCAGGCCCGACGAGGCGCGCGCGCAGCTGGACATCGCGGAGCGCACGATGGGGGAGGGCTTCCACATGGCGAACGTCCAGCTGCTGGTCGCCGCCGCGAACATCGATCTCTACTGTGGCGACGCGAGCGGAGCGACGAAGCGGCTCGATGACGCGTGGCCGCAGCTCGAGCGGATCGGCGTGCTCCGGCTCCAGCAGCCGCGGATCGAGCTCGAGATTCTGCGCGCGCGGACGCTGCTGGCGGACCCGCGCGCGGATGGCCGGCTCCGCGAGGCACGCCGGATCGCGGACGATCTGATCAAGGAGGGCGCGCCGTGGGCGGTCGGCCTCGGCCACCTGATCCGTGCCTCGTGCCAGGCCTGGGCGGGATCGGGCCAGCTCGCGATCGATGAGCTCACCCTGGCCGAACAGCACCTCCAGGCGGCTCAGATGCTCGGGTTTCTTCACATTGCGCGGCTGTACCGCGGCCGCCTCGAAGGTGGTCCAACCAGCTCGGCACAAGCCGAGGCATCCCGAGATTTCTTACGAGATGCAGGGGCTTCGGACCCGGATGCGGTTGCCGCGCTGCTCGTGCCCTGGCCCGGATGACGTCCGGTCACGGTTCTAGTAGTGTGCCGCGGGCGCGTCGCCTGGAATCAGGTGATCCAGAGCCGCTCGACTGACGTACTACGATGCACCGGCGCTCGCCGGAATGAGGGAAGCAGTGTCAGACATCGCGTATCACATCGCCATTTCGAACAAGGTGGAGTTCGAGGATCTCGATTGGGTCGCCGCGCGCAAGCACGGCATCACCGAGCGAGAGATCGAGACGCTGAAGTACTTCGCCGATATCGAGAGCCAGACCGTCTACTACTTCCTCGAGGTCGCGAAGCTCAAGGTGGTGCGTGACCCCGAGCTCCTGACGTTTCTCACGATGTGGAACTACGAGGAGTACTTCCACTCGTATGCGCTGACGCGCTTCATGGAAGAGTGCGGCGTGCCGGTCGAGTCCGCGACCGAACGCAGCACGAAGGTTCGCGCCGGCGCCCGGTTCAAGGCGAAGTTCGAGGACTTCGCGCAGGGCATGATCGCAAAGACCGCCCCGAAGTCGTTCATCGGGCTGTGGATGTTCTGGGGCGCGCTCCAGGAGTGCCTGACCACGCAGGCGTACGAGGAGCTCGCGAACCAGACCAAGAACCCGGTGCTCGAGGAGCTGTGCCGCCGGATCGCGAAGCAGGAGCGCCGCCACTTCGCCTACTACTGGAGCGCGTCGAAGCGGCGCCTCGAAGGCCGCCCGAACACGCAGAAGTTCGTGCGCCTGATCGCGAACCAGTTCTACGCCCCGGTCGGCGGTGGCGTGAAGACCGACGAGGAAGGCGCGCGGCTCGTCGCGAAGCTGTTCCCGCAGGAGCGGATCTTCGAGGTCATGAGCTACATCGAGAAGAAGATGGCGCTCCTCCCCGGCATGGCCGGCCTCGACTGCTGCACCGGATGGGCGGCGAAGATCCAGCCGATTCTCCCCGCGGAGACCCGCGCGCGCTCGATGGACGAGCGCCGCGATGCCAAGAAGAAGGGCGCGGACCGCGCGGCGGCCTGAGCCAACGGTTGTCCGGAATGCGAAACGGCGCAGTCTCTCGAGGACTGCGCCGTTGCTCGTTTCGGGGGGTGATCAGAACGCGTAGCCGATGCGGAAGTAGCCGGACGGTACGACTTCTTCCTCGCTGCTGTAGCTGTACTGGTCCACCGGCTCGCGGTTCAGGTTGCGCGCGGCGCCAAACGCAGCCGCGACGTTGAGACCCGAGTCGAAGGTCCAGTGCCAGCCGAACACCATCGACGGGCCGGCCATGGTCTTCATGCCGCAGTCGCCGTAGCTCGAATCGCAGTAGCCGCTCTTGTCGCCGCGCATGATCAAGCCGGGCTCGATGAACGGGCCGGAGTACACGCGGCGGAAGTAGACCGGGATGCTCGCGCCGACCTCGTAGCCATCGCTGCCTTCGAGGCTCATGATGTTCGCGTCACCCTTGATCGCGACGTGCTGGCTGACGGCGTGGCTGACCGAGATGCCGTAGAAGCCGAACATCCAGCCGACCGGGTTCGTCGAGATGTTGGTCTTGCGATACCGCAGGATGTAGTCACTCTTCTCGCCGACCTTCACGGGCGTGCCGTTGATGTGCGAGACCTCGCTCCAGGGCTCGTTCTGCGGCGCGCCATTCGTCGACGCTGCCGGACCGGACGGCTGCTGCGCGGAGCCCGGCGCCTGCGTGCCCGCGCCGTTGTTGATCACGATCGGCGGGTTCGGGGTCACGACGATCAGCTGGTCGGTGTGGGTGACCGGGCCATCCTCGGCGAACGCGGGAGCGGCAGACAGGGCGACGAGGGCAATGGCGACGGTGCGGACGGTCTTCATGGAGTTGTCTTCAAGCACTCGCAATGCCAAAT
>JAYUYE010001019.1:0-2873 GCA_043752985.1 Myxococcales bacterium | reverse complement strand
CGGCGACGGCAGCCAGGCGAGCAGCGAGAGCACGATCAGCGTGATATGGACGAGCACGAGGATCATCAGGATCTTGAGCGCGCCCGGCGCGTCGATCGCTTCCTTGAACAGCTCGACGAGTGGGATCGAGCCGTTCGATGGAACGAGGTACGGGACGAGCGAGGCGAGCGCCCCGACGGTGACGAGGATGCGCGGCAGTGCGGCATCGCGATACTCGTGACGCGCGAGCAGGCTCGGGACCAGGATCACAATCCCGGCCAGCGAGACCAGGATCTGCCATGGCGGCATGCCGGTCACGAGCACGGGCACGAAGATGCCGGCGAGTCCGAGTAGCATCGCGATCATTCCGCGAGCGGCGGCCGCGAGCGGCATCGCGGCGAGGATGATGCTGAGCAGACCGACACTCGCCATGAGGAGCGGCACGAGCTTCGTGGTGCCGGGCGCGTCCATGATGGCGTCCCAGTTGAACGCGAGCGGCTCGAGGGATAGCGGCGTCGCGAACGCGGCGAGCAGGAGCGCGCCCCAGATGAACATCATCATCCGCAGGCTGTCTTTCCACGGCTCGATCGGACGACCCGCTCGAGCAGCGGTCTGCGATGCGAGATAGGGCGGAGAAGCGGACGCGACGGGCGCGACAGGCGCGACCGCACGAGCGGGCTGCTGATAGGCGGGCGGCGTCTGGTATGGCACCGGCGGCTGATACGACGGCGCGGGTGCGCTCGGACCGGGTGCGCTCGGACCGGGTGCGGTGCCACCACCCGGTGGTGCGTACAGGGTCGCGGCGTTCGCGGCGTTCGCGGGCGCAAGTCCCGCGCCGTACGGCGATGGCTGCTGCGGACCTCCCATCGGCGGAGGCTGAGAAGGGGCGGCGCGCGGTGCGCTGTACGGTGCCGCGGCCGGAGCGTTCGGCGGCGGAGTCGACGCGGGTGCTCCGGCGCGTGCACTCGCCTGCGCGCGAAGTGCGTCGAGCTCGGCGTTGCCCCCGTACCCCATCACCGTCCTCGCCATCGCGGGCGCCGACGCGGGTGCGGGAGCCTGCTTCGCTCCACAGAACACGCAGTGAAGTGCGGCGTCCGGGAGATCCTTGGTGCAGCTAGCGCATTTCTTCACGGGCCCTCTGCATCGAATATAGGGCCGCAAGCGAGCGCGCTGCAAACCGTGCCCCGGTCGATCGTCTGCGCTTCGATCGATGTACCGTACGGCATGGTCTCGCTGGGTGACGTGCGCCGGAGCGCCTCCACGTTGTTCGCGCAGGGGCAACACCTCGCCGCGCTGCGGCTCTATGACGCGATCGTCGCGATCGCGCCGCTCGATTTCGACGCGCGGATCCGCGTCGCCGATTGCGCGCTCGCCCTCGGAGATCCGGGCGCGGCAAAGGTGTATCGCGCGGCCGCCTGGTACTGCCTGAAGTCGGGGCACCCCCTCGCCGCGCTGGTCTGCGCGCGCGTTCTCGAGGCGCATGGCGCGGATTCGAGCGACCTCACCGCGGCGCTCGTCGTCAACTACGGCTCGGAGTCCGAGCGGCTCGGCAAGAGCGCCACCCGGGTCGCGCACCCGCCCGAGTCCATTCCCGTGCCGGTCCCCGACGTTCGTCTCCCCGCGCCGGCCGATGCGATCCCGCAGGCGCTGTTGCGCGCCGAGCACGCGACCGACTCGTTCACCGACTATCCAGAGGCGCTGCATCCGATCCCCCTGTTGTCGGCGATGACCGAGGCGGCGTTTCGGCGCGTGCTGTCGACGCTCGTCCTCCGCCGGCTCCCCGTCGGGGCGCTCGTGATTCGCGAGGGCGAGCCCGGCAACTCGTTCTTCTTCGTCGCTGCCGGTCAGCTCAAGGTGTACGCCACCGACGGTCTCGGCCGACAGACCGAGCTCGCGCAGCTCGGCGAGGGCGCGGTGTTCGGCGAGATGGCGCTGCTCTCCGCGCAGCCGCGCTCGGCGACCGTCGGTTGTCTCGGCGAGGTCGATCTGCTCGAGGTCGGACGCCAATCGCTCGCCACGCTCGCCGACGAGCTCGGCGCGGTCGCCGAGGCGCTCCATGCCTTCACCCGCGATCGCCTGCTCGCAAATCTGATGGCGACGAGCCCGCTGTTCAAGCCGTTCAACCGGATGCACCAGCGCGATCTGCTGCGCCGGTTCACGAGTCACGACGTGGCTCTCGGAACCGTCGTGATCAACGAAGGCGAGGAGGGCCGCGGCCTGTTTGTCGTGCTGTCCGGGGAGCTCGATGTATCGCGCCGGCAGGCCGACGGCAGCACCGTCCCGCTCGGGGGGTTGCGCACCGGTGATGTGTTCGGCGAGATGTCGCTGTTGCGAAATGTCCGGACCAGCGCCACGGTCGTGGCTCAACGGCCGTCGACGGTTCTGTTCCTCGCCCGCGAGTACGTCGCTCGCATCGTCGAGGCGATGCCGGAAATCAGGAGCTATCTCGAAGCGTTGGCTGAAGATCGCGAGATCGACAACCAGCTCGTGCTCGGCGAGGACGACGCACCGGCGGACGAGCGCATCCTCATCTGAGGACCTATACTCATCTTCATGGATGAGACCCAAGAGAAGCGCCGTGGCGTCAGCAAGCTGCTGTGGCTACTGGTCGCGATCGCGATCGTGGCGCTGTGGTGGTTCTACGGGGAGCGTCCCGATGAGGGCGTGACCGCCGCGCAGGAGCAGTCCGATCGGCTCACCGCCGCCAGCGATCCCGATGACATCCTCGTCGATCTGAAGGACACCACCTCCCCTGCGCAGGTCGCCGCGATCGAGCGCGACCTCGGCATCGATCTCGTCCTCGTCAGCGATGAGTCCGCCGACGAGCAGTTCTATCGCGCGCATGTCGACCCCGCGAACCGCGACGCTCTGCTCGCCGCGCTCGCGAAGCGGTC
>JAYUYE010001018.1:0-2875 GCA_043752985.1 Myxococcales bacterium | reverse complement strand
CGACGGTGGGGATGACCATTGGCATCGTGGTCGATGACCTCGGCAAGCCCGTTCCCAACCAGGTGGTCTCCGTTCCGCCCGGTGCGTCGATCAGGTATCTGTCAGCGGATCGCACGAGCAGCGGCGGTGTCGTGACCTCGGGCGGCCCACGCGGCGGTGTGTTCGTCTCTCTCGATGCGCCGTTCGGCACGATGTTCAGCACCACGAACATCCTGCCGACCGCACCGAAGCCGCAGGTCGGAGGTCGGATCGACGGCAAGGTCTCGATCGTGGTCCTCAGGTTCTTGGAGACGTTCATCGAGCCGGGTGCGTTCGCGAATCCCTGACGGCTTGAAGAGTCCAGGGTAGGGTTCGCTCGTGACTCGCGCGCCCGTGACAAAGACCTGGTATCGCATCGCCCTCTCTCCTGCGGCAGGAGGCACATCGGTGCTCGTGGCCGCGCAAGGCGAGCATCTCGGCGCCGCACTCGCCGCCGCCGAAGCTCACGTCCCCGGCTCGCACGCGATCGCGATCGAGGTCGCCGCCGGCGACGATGTTCCGCTCGGTGAGTCCGTCGGCAAGCACCACATCGTCGAGCTCGGCGCATCGACCGATATCCCGAGCCTGCGCTGGCCGATCGGCATTCTGCCCGCGCTCGGCCACACCGGCCCGCTCGCCACCGCGCGCCGCGGCTGGATCGAACATCCCGATCTCACGAAGCTCGTGATCGAGGCGCAGACCGATGCGGATCACATCGTCGACCTGTTCCTCGGCCTCGTCGAGAAGCTGCCGGCGGCCGACAACCTCGAGGTCCGCGTGCTCGATCACTTCGAGGATGTCGGCAAGACCGAGGTCTGGCTGACCTCGCGGGTCGACGCGAAGAAGATCATCTCGTTCCTCGACGACAAGGACGACGACCTGGTCCACAACGGTCACATCGAGCTGTCGATCTACGTGCGCGCCCACAAGGGCACGTTGCGGCTGACCGAGCACAAGACCGTCGTGTGGATCGCCGAGGAGCGCGCGCTCGCGACCGAGATCGCCGGGTGGCTCAAGGAGCTCGAGATCCCGCGCGTCGAGACGCTGACCCGCGTGATCGGCGTGCCGCACTTCCACTACCGGCTCGCGAAGAGCAAGGATCGCAAGAAGCTCGGTGACGAGCTGTTCCGTCAGCGACTGCGCCGCGTCGATACGCTGCGCTCGACGGCGACGGGACCGCGCGAGCCCGACTGAGCGCGGCAGCTACCGGCCGTAGGACATCGCTTGTTCCGACGCCTTGGTCGGGGGGATCCGCTCGCGCCGCTCCATCCGCTCGCGCCGCTCGATCCGCTCGCCGCCGAGCTTGCTCGCGACGGAGGTCGCAGGGCCGCCCGGACGCGGTGACCAGCGCAGCTCTCTCCCGAGCCTCAGCGGTCGCGTCGCGTGGATCGACTGCGCGCCGCGGCGACCGGAGCGCGCTTGCCTGACACCGACGGGTGATCGCGCCACCAGAACCGCAGCGCCCGCTCGGCCCACGCGCCGGCGAAGGCGACCCCGATCCGCGGTCCAGTCGCGATCGCGGGTGGCACCTCTGCTCGCGCGATGAACAGCGCACCGCGCGCGAGGTCCCTGCGATCGTGCCGGCGGTCGAGCGCGAGCGCGGTCGATACTTTGCCGGGCCCGCGCCCGATCGAGAGATCGTCGGGCAGCCCTGCGTGCGGCGCGATCGCGCGGATCAGCACGGCCTGTCCTTCGCCTTTTACGCCGGTCACCACGTTGAACAGCTGGTGGATGCCGTAGCAGAGATAGACGTAGGTGATGCCGCCAGGCCCGAACATGACGGAGGTCCGCGCGGTCGGTCCGAACCGGGCGTGGCTCGCGAGATCCTCGGGGCCGCCGTAGGCCTCGGTCTCGACGATGATCCCGGCGCGCTGGCGATGGACCAGCGCGCACCCGATCAGCTTGCGTGCGACGATCGCCGCGTCGCGCGCGAACCAGCTCGCGGGCAGCCGCGCATCGCGCAGGGCATCGATCACGGACATCGGGCGCGGTAGCCTAGCACCGGCGCGCGAGCTGGCTCACGGCGCTGCTGGCCTCCGCTGCTCGGCGCCGAGCTTGCGCTGCGCGGCCGCTTGCTTGCGCTTCTCCAGCCGCAGGCGCTCGCGGGCTGCCTTCGCGACCGTGGGGTCCTTGCTCGCGCTGAGCGAGTCGAGCACCTCGATCCGCGCGCCGACCCCGCCGTCGCGCACGGCGATCCACTGCTCGAGCGCTGCCGCGACGGCATCCGCGCGCCGCGGGTCGATCCCGACGTTCCCGTCACCACCACCGCTGCCTTCTCGTACTGCGAGAACATGTCCACGTAGATCCGGCGGCGCGCAGCGGCGGGCCGCGCCGCGAACAGGCCGGTCACCACGGTCAGGACCACGAGTACGGGGGCGCATCCCCGATCATACGCACGAGCGCTCGTCCGGCGTTAGCCCTCGGGCGGCTGCGACGATTCGGCGAGGAGGTGCGGGCGATCGAGCCCGTCGAGTACCGAGCCGACGCGGCCATCTTCGGCGAGCGCATCGATCAGCTCGCGCGTGCGCTCGCGGTAGGCGTCCGCGGTGAGCTGGCCCTGGAGCCGGCGAAACCGCAGGAAGAGCAGGGCGGTCTGCGCGACGTCGGCGAGGCAGTACTGCTGGATCGAGGCGAGCTCGCCGGCGGCGTAGAGGCCTTCGACCTTGGAGCCGTCGATCCCGACCTTGCCGGGCAGGCCGATCAGGCGCGCGATCGAATCGAGGCTGCCCGAGCGCGTCGCGCCGTGATCTGCCAGCCAGTCACAAAGGTCGAGGTGGCCTTGTTCGCTGTAGCGGGAACGCACGCTACTCTCACGGTAGTACCAGCCGAGCGACACCGCGTGACACAGCGAGCGCAG
>JAYUYE010001017.1:0-2875 GCA_043752985.1 Myxococcales bacterium | reverse complement strand
ACGACGACACCGGCGCCACGGTCGACGTCAGCAAGCAGGTCGACACTGCCGCGATCGAAGCCGAGGCCAAGAACGCCGATCCTGATGGTGACGATCTGCCGTTGATCCAGACCCGCGACGCGCTCGACGCCCTCGACAAGGTGCTGATCGCCAACGCCGACGCCGAGACGGTCTCGTTCCTGCTCGACAGCGCCAAGGCGAAGCTCTGGCGCCACGCGTACGTGGTGCCTGAGGTCGCGAAGGCGCAGGCCATCGCGTTTCAAGGTGACACCTACTCCAGCATCGTGCGCGATCGGTTCCTCTCCGAGTTCACCGAGGCGGAGGCGCTGGAGCTGCCCGCCGGCTATTCGTTCCGCCCGGGCGGCCCCCATGCGCCGATCGTGCAGCCGAACCTCATGCAGCGCCGCGTGGCCGTGTGCGTGCGCACTCAGCGCCGGTTCGGCAACTGGTCCGGGATGGGCGCCGGCAAGACGCTCTCGGCGATCCTCGCCACCCGCGTTGTCGACGCCGGGCTCACCGTCATCTGCTGCCCGAACGCGGTCGTCGAGAACTGGGCCGTCGAGATCACGGGGACGTTCCCCAGCGCCGAGGTCCAGACCAAGACTTGGGAGCCGACGTGGCGCGACCCGATGGGCAAGGCCCCGCGCTACCTCGTGATGAACTTCGAACAGTTCCAGCTCGCCACGTCCGAAGAGAAGCTCGTCGCGTTCGTCGAAAAGAACGTGATCGACTTCATTGTCATCGACGAGATCCACTACGCCAAGCAGCGTGATGCCGCGGCGTTGATGTCCAAACGCAAGCGCCTCGTGCAGGGCATGGTGCTGGAGGCCGGCAAGAAGAGCGCGGACCTATGCGTGCTCGGTATGTCGGGCACGCCGGTGATCAACAACCTCCAGGAGGGCAAGAGTCTCGTCGAGATGATCACAGGTCACCGCCACGACGATCTCGACGTCGTTCCGACCGTGCAGAACTGCATGCGGCTCTACCAGCGCCTCGTCACGCTCGGCACCCGGTGGAAGCCCGAGTACAAGATCCAGCTCGACGTTCAGAGGATCGAGATCGACTGCGCACCCGCGCTCGATCAGATCCGCGCGATTGGCCGTGGCACCGTGCTCGAGCTCGAACAGGTGCTCACCGAGCTGCGGCTGCCGGTCATTCTCGAGAACATCAAGGCCGGCGAGAAGGTGCTGATCTACACGCACTACGTCGAGGGCATCGTCGCGACGCTGCGTGATGCGCTGGTCAAGGCTGGTCTGCGTGTCGGCATGCTGACCGGCGACACCGACGGCACCGGTCTCGCGTCATTCCTCGACAAGGACGGCGCCGTCGACGTGCTGATCGCGTCGAGCCGCGTCGGCACCGGCGTCAACGGCCTCCAGTACGTGTGCCAGAAACTGATCATCAACGCGCTGCCGTGGACCAACGCCGAGTACGAGCAGCTCGTGGGCCGGCTGTTCCGCCAGGGCAGCCGGTTCGACAAGGTGGAGGTGATCATCCCGGTCACGTTCGCGATGGTGAACGGGCAGCGGTGGTCGTATTGCGAGAGCAAGCTCCACCGGCTCGAGTACAAGAAGTCGATCGCCGATGCTGCGGTCGATGGCGTGGTGCCCGAGGGAAACCTCCGCACGCCCGCGCAAGCGCAGCAGGACGTCATGGATTGGCTCTCGCGCCTCGAAACCGGCCAGATGAACGAAGTCGCGCGCACGGTCATCAAGATCCCGCTCGACGGCACGCCCGCGGACGTCGAGAAGCGTGTGCAGCGCTACGGCGACTTCTCGAAGATGAACAACCGCTGGTACGCGTCGGACAGTACCAAGACCCACGACCGGCTCGCCAACAATCCCGAGGAGTGGGCGCACTACCACACGCTGTATCGCCAGCTCCGCGAGACCTGGCCGGTCGTGCCGTACAAAGAAGAAATCAACTGGCTGCTCGCACGCGATGGCTACGTGGTCGGTGACTTCGGCTGCGGCGAGGCGTTCATCGCGGCCGAGGCCGGCAGCCAGCACACGGTCCATAGCTTCGACCACGTCGCGATCGACAAGCGCGTAATCGCCTGCGACATCGCGCACGTCCCCCTGGAGGACGAGTCGCTCGACGTCGCGATCTTCTGCCTGTCGCTCATGGGCTCGAACTTCACCGAGTACGTGCGCGAGGCCCATCGCTGCCTCGTGCTCGATGGCCACCTCCACATCTGGGAAGCCGCGAGCTACTTCGAGGATGCCAAGAAGTTCGCCGCCGCGCTCGCCAAGCTCGGATTCGACGTGACCGCGCCGAACATCGAGGGCGCGTTCGTCAGGATCTACGCGCACAAGAACAACAAGAAGCCCGATGCGAAGCTGGTGCTGCCGTTCCGAGGTGCTGCGTGAACCAAGAGAAGACTTCGTTGATCCCGCCTCTGACCAAGATCGAGGCGAACAAACTCGGCTTGCGCGTAGCGCGTCAGATCCTCGACGCGGCCCACGACCTTAACCTCACCATCGAAGACACCAAGATTGCGATCTCCGTCAAACGGGAAGCGACGCCATCGTGGCCTGCGGTCGACAATCTCAGCGAAGCGACCGACGGGCCGTGGCCCGCTCCATCGCGGCTTCACTGCAAATGGCCATCAGGCTCGGTGGACCTTATGCTGCGCGTCTCGTACTGGCGCACCACGGATGCATACCGGCACCTCATTGGTCTGGCGGTCGCGGTCTTGCCGAAGCGTCGCGAGTTGGTCTGGATCACCATTCCACGCGCACTTCTCGCTCCAAACAAGACCGTGCATACCGTACGCGCTTCCGTCTCCCCACCCCGCAAGAAGGGAGAAGCCGACGAATCAGAGCTAGCGGCGCAGCGTGTGCGCTCGGTGGTGAAGCGAGCCGGCCTATTGTTC
>JAYUYE010001016.1:0-2880 GCA_043752985.1 Myxococcales bacterium | reverse complement strand
TGTCGGCGTGCACGAAGAAGAACCCGGCCTACTGCGCGGGTGATGCGGAGTGTCTCGACTCTCTGCGGCCGTTCTGCGACGTCGCCGGCGAGTTCGAGGAGTCGGGCTTCGAGGACAACACGTGTATCGAGCGCCCTGCGGACTGTGCGGTCGAGCGCTGCGGCTGCACGCCGAACGCAGCCACGTGCGAAGGAACGCAGATCAGTGTGTGCGACGCGAATGGCCGTTCGGTGACGACCAGCCCCTGCGCACTTGGTTGCGCGAGCAGCGAGCCACGCTGCGCGACCTTCGAACCATCGAACGATCTCGGGAATGCACTCGAAGACGCAGGGCTGGAGATGGATGTGGTGCTGCCCGCCGGAGTCACGTTTGATACGTCGGCTGGAGTCGTGACGACCTCGGGTGGCGCGACACTCTCGGTTCGGTCGGTACTCGTCGCGCAAGGTGGAGGCATGAAGCCGATCCGCGCCTTCCTCGGCAGGTCGTTCGTGTTCGAGGAGACGCGAATTGTCGGCGCCAATCCATTCGCGGCAGTCGCACCCGGCCCGATCCTCGTGAAGGGCCGCGTCGATGCGAGCGCGAGCGGCCGGACCAACGGCCCTGGCGCGCAGGAAGGCGGTGCTTCGTGCGTTGGTGGAGCAACCGCTCACGAGCAATGTGGTTCGAACAACTGTGCGCCGGGCGCTGGCGGCGGGGGCAACGGCACATCCGGAGGAGCAGGCAGCGCCGCGGGCTTACAGGTCGTGCGGCTTGGTGGTCAAGCGCAGACCTCGTTCGCTCCCCTCGCCGGCGGATGCCGCGGCGGAGACCACCTGAATACCGGGGGCAGCCTGCTCAACCAGGGCGGCGCCGGAGGTGGCGCGGTTCAGCTGGTCTCGCTGGACTCGGTCCGCCTCGTGGAGCTCGGTCTGATCGACGTTGGTGCCGGCGGCGGAGACGCGACGGCAGGAGGAGGGTCCGGCGGCACGGTGGTGCTTGAGGCGCCGATCGTGCGGATGACCGCGCCTACGGCGGGTGTCACGGCAAATGGCGGGGCTGGCGGAGCGTGCAGTGCGATCGGACCCGACGCGACTCCGACACTGACACCTGCGCTCGGCCCGACCTGCTATTACTCCGCGGGGAACGGCGGCACGGGGGCAGCGGCGGCCACGTCTGCGCTGTTTTGCCCTATCGGGGCTTGCTACATCGGGGAAGGACCGCGCGGGGGCGGAGGAGGCGCAGTCGGGCGGATCCGAATCTCGACAGCCGACGGACAATTCGAGAGCGCCGGGCCTCCCCTGGTCAGCGCCATCGTGACGACCGGAACGCTGTCGCCGCAGTAATCACGAACCGACGCGCGCGACGAGCGCTCGGGCCTGCTCGACGAACGCCGCCTTATGATGGCGGTCGAACTCGGCCCAGGTGGAGAACGACGTGGGGTCGGCGCGATCGACGAAGATCGTGCCGAGGAGGTGGTCGACCTCGTGCTGGTAGGTGCCGGCCTTGAGGCCGTGGACGACCTCGTCGATCGGCGCGCCGTGGCGGTCCCAGGCCTGGCACCGCAGATGGACGAACCGCCGGACGTTACCTCGCAGGTTCGGCACCGAGAGACAGCCTTCATTGTTCTCGAACTGCTCGTCGCCCACGGGGGTCAGGACCGGGTTGACGAGGATGGTGAGCGGGATCGGCGGCTTGTAGGGATAGCGAGGGTTGTTACGGACCTCGATCGCGCAGATCCGCACCGGCTCGTAGATTTGAATCGCCGCCAAGCCAGCACCGTCAGCATCCCGCATGGTCTCGACCAGCTCGTCGATGAAGGTTTGCATGACCGGGGTCGCCAGCTCGTCGCGACTGACGTCACGTGCGATCTGTCGCAGCACCGGGTGACCGATCTGGGCGATCTTGCGGATGGCCATCGTGGCGACTCTAGCAGGCCGCGAACAGAGCGTTACAAGCCGAGTAGGTGGCTGCCAGGACGTCGGTTCTTCACTTGCGCGAATCTTTGTGTATTGTCGCGTCATTCATAGGAGGGGTCTCCCCATGCGCATCGCTCGCCAGTCTGTTCTGTCCATCCTCGTTGCTGTTTCGATGTTCGCCGCCTGCGGCGGTGATGATGGTGGTGGCGGTGGCAACATCGACGCTCCGGTGGTGGTTGACGCGCCGCCCGATGCGGCGCCCGCTTCCGGCCTCGGCAAGGCCTGCGTCGCCGCCATGATGAACGCCGACTGCCCGGCGAACGCTCCGCGCTGCGTCGGCTTTACCGGCGCCGGCGGCACGTACTGCACGCCGCTGTGCGTGAGCAACGGCACCGCGACCGGCGCAGCGATGGGCCAGTTCGCCATGATCATGCCGGCCCCGAGCGACTCGTTGTGCGCCGCCGCGTTCAGCGGTTCGGTCGGCACCCCGCGCTGCGTCGGCATTCTCGGCGGCTACATGCCCGCCGACGCCATGCCGGTCGTGGGCCGCGCGTACACGAACATCAACATGTCGTGCGCGATCCAGTGCGGCGCGTCGAACGCGTGTCCCGCGGGTCTGACCGCGAACACCAGCCTCGGTGGCGGCGTCTGCATCTGCGTTCCGTGATCAGCTGACAACATCCGCGCCGATCGCATCCTCGATCGAGGACAGCCCGGCGGCGCGGACCTTCGCAGCGAGCTCGCGCTGCACCTGGCGCGGCCACCCCGGCCCGCCGTAGACGAAGCCGGTGTACGCCTGAACGAGGCGCGCACCCGAGCGGATTCGCTGCCACGCGTCGTCGGCGTTGGAGATTCCACCAACGGCGATCAGCGTGACCTTGGTGCCGACCCGGGCGCGGAGGCGGCGCAGCACCGCGAGCGAGCGATCCTTGAGCGGAGCACCGGAGAGCCCACCCGCACCGAGCGCTGCGACGGCGTCGGCGTC
>JAYUYE010001015.1:0-2881 GCA_043752985.1 Myxococcales bacterium | reverse complement strand
GCCGCGGCCGCACCGCCGAGTCGTACCGCTCGTACTTCTCGGTTCCCGAGAACGGCGGCGAGAACGAGCGTTACTACGCATTCAGCTACGCGACCTCGCGGTTCCTCGTTCTTGACTCGAACGAGTACAGCTTCGCGCTCACGGATCAGACTGCCTGGATCGAGCGCGAGCTGATCGCGGCGCGTCAGGATTCGGCGGTCCGCCACATCTTCGTCGTGATGCACCACCCGCCGTTCTCGATCTCGCTGCATGGTGGTAACCGCGACCTTCGAGAGCGCTGGACGCCGCTGTTCGAGAAGTACCAGGTCACCACGGTATTCTCCGGGCACGACCACGTGTATTCGCGCGCCGAGCACAACGGCCTCCGCTACTTCGTCACCGGCGGCGGTGGTGCGCCGCTCTATCCGCGCCGTCCAAAGTCGGCACAGATCGATCTCGATGCCGTGAAGAAGTTCGAGCGTGTGCACCACTACCTGCGCGTGACGGTCACCGGCAACCGGCTGGAGATCACCGGCATTCGCGCGGACGGCACGACGATCGAGACGACGTCGTGGACGGAAGGTTCGATTCCTATCGAGACACCAGCCACGTCGACCGTCGAGGTCGCTGCGGCGGGATCGTCGCCCAGCCTGAGGGCACCGGACCCGGTGCGGGCGCCCGCGTCGGGCTCTGTGCTGTGGATCGGGTTTGTAGGCGTCGGCCTGTTGCTCGCTGCAGCACTCGGACTCGTGCGCACGATGCGCCGCTGAGGGTAGACTGCGCCAGTGCCGACCGCCGCCATCGTGATCATCGGTGACGAGATCCTGTCGGGGAAGTTCGTCGAGGAGAACGCCGCGTTCCTGATCGGCGAGCTGCGAGCGCTCGGCGTCGATCTCAAGCGGATCACCGTGATCCCGGATGATCGCGAGGACATCGCGGCGACCGTTCGCGACCAGTCCGCGAAGTTCGATCACGTGTTCACCTCCGGTGGCGTCGGACCCACGCACGACGACGTCACGATCGAGGCGATCGCCACAGCTTTCGGCACCACGGTCGTCCGCGAGCCCGAGCTCGAGCAGCGCGTACGTTCGTACTGGGGCGCCAAGCTCGCCGAGCCGAACCTGCGCCTCGCGAACGTGCCCGCGGGCGCCGAGCTCGTCTACGGCAAGGACATGGTGTGGCCGGTGGTCGCGTACAGGAACGTCTACATCCTGCCCGGCGTGCCGACGCTGTTCCGCCGCAAGTTCGTCGACATCCGCGACCGGTTCCGCACCGAGACCGTGACGATCGCCCGCGTCTACCTCGATGCCGACGAGGGCCAGATCGCGAATGACCTCGATGCGGTTGTCGCTGCACACCCGAGCGTCAAGATCGGATCCTATCCGCGATTTGCCGAGAAGGACTTTCGCGTGCTGGTGACGCTCGAGGGGCGTGACACCGCGGAGGTCGCGGCAGCGTTCGCGCTGCTCGTCGAGCGCGGTGGCGCCAAGGTCGTGCGCAGCGAGCCGCCGGCCGCCGTCGGTGCGTGATAGACAGGCGGCTGCCATGCCCGTTCAGCCCCGCACCCCGCCCGGCGTGATGGAGCTCCTGCCTCCGCAGCAGCTCGCGTTTCAGCGCATGCTCGACACGATCCGTCGCGGCTTCGAGCGCTTCGGCTTCTTGCCCGTCGAGACCCCCGTGTTCGAGGTTTCGGACGTGCTCCTCACGAAGTCGGGCGGTGAGACCGAGAAGCAGGTCTACTTTGTCCAGTCGTCGGGCGCGATCAAAGAAGGCAAACAGCCCGAGCTGGCAATGCGCTTTGACCTGACCGTGCCGCTCGCGCGCTACGTCGCGCAGCACGAGCACCAGCTCAACTTCCCGTTCCGGCGCTATCAGATCCAGCGCGTGTATCGCGGCGAGCGCAACCAGAAGGGCCGCTACCGCGAGTTCTATCAGTGCGACATCGACGTGATCGGCAAGGACACGTTGCCGCTCGCGTACGACGCCGAGGCGCCTGCGGTCATCCACGGCATCTTCAGCGAGCTCGCGTTCGGCGCGTTCACGATCAAGATCAACAATCGCAAGCTGCTCCAGGGTCTCCTGGTCGCATTCGGCTGGGAGCCGGAGCTCCACGGCGCGGTGCTTCACGAGATCGATCGGCTCGGCAAGCTGGACGACGCCGAGGTGATCACCCGCATTCGCGCGGTCAAGGCGGACGTCAACGACAGCCCCGAGCGCCTGATCGCGCTGCTCCGTGCGTGTGATGGCGGTCCGGCCACGTTCGAGCTGCTCGCGCCGTTCGAGGGCACGGCGTCGGTACAGGAAGGCATCACCGAGCTTCGCCGGGTCTACGAGGGGACGATCGCGCTCGGTGTTCCTGCGCGCCAGCTCCAGATCGATCTGTCGATCGCGCGCGGCCTCGATTACTACACGGGCACCGTCTACGAGACGTTCCTCGACGATCACCCGCGGCTCGGTAGCATCTGCTCCGGAGGCCGGTACGAAAACCTCGCCGGCCACTACACCAAGTCGAAGTTGCCCGGCGTCGGCATCTCGATCGGCGCGACCCGGCTGTTCTCGCAGCTCCTCGAGATGAACGTGATCGGTGTCAACGAGACGGCGGTCGCGCAGGTCCTCGTGCTCTCCGTGGACGGCACGCTGACGGCCGAGTACGCGAAGATGGCGACGGAGCTGCGTGCCGCCGGCATGAACGTCGAGGTGTACGGCGGCGAGGACAAGCTCGGCAAGCAGCTCAAGTACGCTGACCGCGCGAAGGTCCCGCTCGCCCTGATCTACGGATCGCGCGAGCACGACGCCGGCATCGTGAAGGTCAAGGACCTGCGCGGTGCGGGGGGCGAGGCGGCGAAGGAGAGCGACATCCCGCGCGCCGACCTCGTCACGGGCATTCAACGCTTGCTCGGCT
>JAYUYE010001014.1:0-2881 GCA_043752985.1 Myxococcales bacterium | reverse complement strand
GCCGGCCATCCTGCGCTGGGAGCTCGACGGCAGCTTGCGTGCCGCGCGGACCGCATCGACGAAGCAGCGCCCCGGCACCACGTTTCCGGTCCTCGGCTCGACGCCGGCGGTTCCCGATCCGCTGATCGATTCGATCAAGAAGATCGACGATCTCAGATATGAGGTCCCGCGCTCCACGGTCGATGCAGTGGTCGCGGATCCGATGGCGATCGCTCGCGGGGCGCGCATCGTTCCTTCGATGAAGCAGGGCCAGCCGAATGGCTTCAAGATCTACGCGGTGCGCCCGATGTCGTTCTACGCGGCGATCGGACTCGTCAATGGCGATACCATCCTCGCGATCAACGGCCAGCCTCTCGGCAGCGTGGCCGTGAGCGCGGACTTGTACGACAAGCTGAAGGGTGTCGATTCAATCCGGATCGACATCGACCGCCGTGGCCGTCCGGAAGTTCTGGAGATCACAGTCACTCGCTAGGGATCGGCTCGACCGTGTCAGACGCATCTGATACTGAACGTGT
Organism: Myxococcales bacterium; assembly: GCA_043752985.1. GTDB lineage: Bacteria > Myxococcota_A > Polyangia > Haliangiales > Haliangiaceae > JABFXX01. The sequence goes on along the minus strand of JAYUYE010001014.1, from coordinate 2,366 downwards.
GTTCCCTATGAGTGACGATCTTCGGGAGTTTCTCGCGAAAGCGCGAGCGCAGCGCAGCACGACCGCATCGTCCGCGGCGCGCGTGATCTCGCTCGATGAGCTTCACCTTCAGGGAGGGCAGGAGAGATCGCTCCAGCCATGGGGACTCGCCGCGCTGCGCGGGAGGTTGGTCGAGCTGTCCGCGCGCGGTGCCGCGGCCACGTTGACCACGGCGATCGATATCGTGCTCGAGGCGCAGCGCGAGGCAGAGCCAGTCGCGTGGATTGTTCCGTGGACCACCACCGATCCGCGAACCGCGAGTGGCACGTTCTACCCACCGGATGCGGCGGACAGCGGAGTCGATCTGTCCGCGCTGGTCGTGGTCCGCGCACCCTCCACACTCGCGGCGACTCGCTCCGCGGAGCGACTGCTGCGATCGGGAGCGTTCGGGCTCGTCGTTCTCGACTTCGGATCCGCAGGTGCCGACCTCAACCGCTTGCCCGAGCACTTCCTCGGCCGACTGGTCACGCTCGCGCAGGCCCACGATGCGGCGATCGTCTGTCTGACCGAAAAGACCACTGACGCGACCTCGCTTGGATCGCTGGTCTCGCTGCGGGCCGAGGCGCTGCGCACGCGAACGCGCGATGGCTTCGAGATCACGGTGCGCGCGCTCAAGGACAAGCGCCGCGGTCCCGGCTGGTCACGCGCTAGCAAGGCACGCGGTCCCGCCGGCTTGTGAGCATGCGTGTGCGTGTGAGTGTGTGTCGTCGTCGATGTTGTGCATCGCGATGCACATCGCAATCATGACTTTCTCGTCGAGCAATCACGCGGAGTTGTTAGAGCACATGTGGTTCTGCACCACGCCGAAGGCACTTGGGAGAGCGGACTGCACACGACGGTGAGCACGCCATCGATCGCGGTCCGTGATCATGGTTGGTCGTCGCCCCAACCGCTTGTTCGTGCTCGGCATTCATCCGCGCACACGGTGCGTTGACGTAGTTGGCCTGATCGCTGCTGACGTCCGCGCACGATGGGGAACATCTGCATGAAGGTTGCGGCGTCGGCCGCACTATCTCTGGCTCTGTTCGGCTGCACCGACGATGGCGCACTCGAACCCGGCCAGGATCCAACGAGCACACCGGGCCTCGATGACGACTTCGCCGCGGCCGCACGCGCGAACGATCTCCCCGTCGATCTGCTCGAAGCGATCTCGTACGTCGAGACCCGCTGGCAGATGGTCGTCGGCGAGTCCGAGCACGAAGGTCGCCCGGCCGGCGCAGGCCTGTTCGCTCTCTGGGGCGACAACCTCACCGTCGGCGCCGCCGCCGCCGGCGTCTCCGAGGACATGGCGCGAATGGACATCACCGCGAACATCGCGGCTGCCGCCGCCCGCCTCGCTGGCTTCGCCCAGACCCACGGCATCACCGCCGACGCCGACCTCGTCGCCTGGCAGCCCGTGCTCGCCGACTTCTCGCAGAGCGCCGACCCCGACGTTCGCTCCGCCTACGCGAGCGACGTGCTCGATGCTCTCGCCATCGGCGCGAGCGCCGTCAGCGAGGACGGCACCGTGATCGCCATGTTCGACGCTCACCCCGAGCTCGGTACCCCGCACTCCGCACAGGGCCGCGGCACCGGCGGCGACTATGGCGACGCGATCTGGCGCGCGTCCCCCAACTTTTCGAGCCGCAACGGCACCGCGGTCAGCCTCGTCGTCATTCACACCTGCGAGGGTGCGTACTCGGGCTGCTGGGGCTGGCTCAAGAACTCCGCCTCCGGCGTGAGCGCGCACTACGTCGTCAAGGAGAACGGTGCCGAGATCACGCAGCTCGTCCGCGAGGCGAGCAAGGCCTGGCACGTCGCCGCGACCTATCAGTGCTCGCGCGCCGGTAACCAGCAGTGCGCGAAGAACGGCGTCTCGACCAACAACTTCTCGGTCGGCATCGAGCACGCGGGCTTCGCATCGCAGAGCTCCTTCTCGGCCGGCCAGATCGAAGCCTCGGCCAAGCTGACCTGTGACATCACGCGCGACCAGGGCGTCCCGCGCGATCGCAACCACATCGTCTCGCACGGTCAGCTCCAGCCGAGCAACCGCATCGACCCCGGCCCGAACTGGCCATGGGCGCACTACATCGATCGCGTCCGCGCGCACTGCGGAGAGGGCGGCGGCGGTGGCGGTGGCAGCATGCCGACCGGCTCGATCATCATCGACAGCAACAACGCCAACAACAATCAGGCTGTCGGCAAGATCGAGCTCGCAGGCACCTGGACCTCGTCGACCAGCAACGCCGGCTACTACGGCAGCGGCTACTGGACCGCCAACACGCAGGAGACGTCCGCGCCGGCGACCTTCTGGTTCTTTCTCCCCTCGGCCCAGACCCGCTCGATCG
>JAYUYE010001013.1:0-2882 GCA_043752985.1 Myxococcales bacterium | reverse complement strand
GGCCGCGGGCACGCTCGCAGTGACCGGTGTGATCCACCCGTTGATCGCGGCGCTCGTCATGCCGCTCAGCTCCTTGACGGTCCTCGCGAGCTCGCTGCGGTCAAAGGCATTTCGAGGTGACCGATGATCACGCTCTACCTGGTACTTCCGCTCGCGCTCGTGATCGGGACACTCTCGGTGATCGCGTTCGTGTGGACGGTGCGGTCCGGTCAGCTCGACGATCTCGAGACCCCGCCGCAACGACTGCTGCTCGAGGACGCGCCACGCGCAAACGCTGCGCTCGCCCGGGGCCAGTCCGCAGAACCTGCGCCGCCCCAGAACCATTCCTAGCGATAACCGCCACCTGGGAATATTTCCGTGCGGCACGGTTAGTGATATCGCTGGTGCGATGCGCAGTCTCGCCCTGATCTCCCTCCTCTTGGTTGCGGCTTGCGAAGGCCCCGCCGGTCCGGCTGGCCCTGGCGGCGACGGGGCCCCGGGAGAGCCAGGCGGGTCAGGAAGCAGCGGCCAGCCCGGCACCTCGCCGTGGATCGTCGGCGACGGCGTCGACATCGCCGTTCAGTCGTTCACGATGTCGGCCACGGCCGCGACCGTACGGTTCAGCCTCAAGGACGGCGCCGGCAAGCCGCTCGATCGATCCGGAATGCTGACCGAGGGAAGCGTGAGCGTCAGCTTCGTGCTCGCGCAGCTCACGCCGCTCGCGGATGGCTCGCCGGGCCAGTACACCGCATACACGACGAACACGACCGCGACCAAGGCGGCAACGGAGTCGTCCGGAACGTTCGCGGTCGTCGACCTCGCGCAGGGCGTCTACGACTATACGTTCGCTGCGCCGCTCACCGGGTTCGACGCGACGCGCACGCAGACCATCGCGGCGCTGGTCGTGCGGACCTTTCGCGGTGCGCAGTCGATCGATCGCGAGACGAAGTCGGTGGTTCCCGCTGGCGGCACGCCGGCGCACCGCGAAGAGGTCGTCGATGCGCGCTGCGACAGCTGCCACGGCGATCTCGCGGCGCACGGTGGCCGATGGAATCAGGTCGATCAGTGCGTGATGTGCCACCAGCCGCAATCGGCGGATCCGACGGGCAAGCCGATCGACTTCAAGGTGATGGTCCACAAGATCCACCGAGGCAAAGCCTTGCCGTCGGTGATCGCGGGCCAGCCGTACCAGCTCACCGGGTTCGGTAACTCGCTCCACGATTACTCGACCGTCGCGTTTCCACAGAACATCGCGCGCTGCGAGTCGTGTCACGGCGGTGAACAAGGCGAGCGCTGGAAGACCAAGATGTCGATCGCGGCGTGCACCTCGTGCCATGACACGACGATCTTCGACGGCGTCCCGGTGGCGCCGCAGGTCGCGCACTCGGGAGGCACGGGGCCCAACGTCAACGAAGCGAGCTGCGTCACCTGTCACTCGTCGGTCTCGGTGATCGCGCCAGTCGACCAGCGGCATTACCGGGGCCTGCTCGATCCGATGGTGCCGAAGCTCACGTTCGAGATCCTGTCGATGACGAACACCGCGCCGGGACTTGTGCCCGTGATGACGTTCAAGGCGCTCGAGAACAATGCACCACGTGACCTGATCGCGGCACCGATGAGCATCGTGGCCACGGTCGCCGGGCCGAACACCGATTTTGCGAGCTACGTGCAGTCGCGCATCCAGGGCGCGGGTGCCGTCGGCACGCTCGCCGTCGTCGACGCGAGCACCGGTGTCTACGCGTACACGTTCCCCGCCACGGCAGCGATCGCGCCGGCCGCGACGGGTAGCTACACGGTCGGCATCGAGGCCTCGTTCAACCTACCGATCGTGCCGCCCGCGACGAGCTCGCCACGGGTCGCGCCGCTCTCGCCGACGTTCGCGTTCGCGGTCACCGATGCGACCGTGATGCCGCGGCGCCAGATCGTGGCGACGGCGACCTGCAACGGCTGTCATCAGGATCTGTCGTTCCACGGTGGCGGGCGCAAGAACGCGAACTACTGCGTGATGTGCCACAACCCGAACAAGGCGAACGATCAACGGATCAGCCGCCTCGAGGGCTCGACGGTGCTGGCGGAGCCCGTCGACTTCCGCGTGATGATCCACAAGATCCACATGGGGGAGGAGCTGAGCCAGCCCTACTTCCTCGGGGGTTTTCCGGCGCCGACGGCGACGAACCCGGCCGGCACCATGGTCGACTTCGGTGAGGTTCGCTATCCGCGCAAGCGAACGGACTGCGCCGCGTGCCACACCAGCAAGAACTGGACGCTACCGATGATGGCGTCGACGGCGTACCTGCCGAGCACCGCACTCGAGATGACGTGCACCGAGCCGCCGGGCACTGATACGAACAACCTGTGCGAGCCCCCGTTCTGGACGGTGAGCAACACGATCAAGATCCCCGCGCAGGCGTCGGTCTGCACGAGCTGTCACGACTCGCCGGCCGTCGCAGCGCACGCGATGATCAACACGACCCTGATGGGCGCGGAGTCGTGCGCGACGTGTCACGGCGCTGGCAAGGAATGGGATGTGTCGAAGTTCCACGGCATCCCGTGAAGACGTGGGTCGCGCTCGTCGGCCTGCTCGGATGCTCCGAGCGACGCGAGCTGGGAGAGCCGTGCATCGACTGCACGGCGAGCGTGCATCCATCGGGCATCCTCGACCCGATGAGTGAAGAGTTCCACGGCGCCGAGCTTGCGCGCCGCGGCTACGACCTCGCCCTGTGCGCGAGCTGTCACGGCGAGGACTTCCGGGGCGGGCGCGCCGAGAAGGCGTGCACCACGTGTCACGTCGAAGGGCCGACCGCGTGCGTGACGTGTCACCGTGATGGACCGACGACGGGTGCCCACGCGGCGCACCTTACCGGGCAGGTCGCCTGCGCCGAGTGCCACACGGTGCCCGCGAC
>JAYUYE010001012.1:0-15635 GCA_043752985.1 Myxococcales bacterium | reverse complement strand
GCATGGTGCGCATGAGATCCTCCGATCACGTGCGGTTCAACAGATGTGCCACGCGTGCGGCGGGCGCCAGCGCACGCAAAATCGTCGGTAACTCCGCGTCAGCGTGCGCCCGAGCCACGGCATGCAGATTGCGAAGAGACGCGCGCATGCAGGGACGCGGTCTGGGTCAGTTTCTGATGGTCGCGTGCACGTTCATCGGGTGTGACAAGACCGCACCTTCGGCGGTCGATGCGGGCGCCGACGCCAGCACCGACGCAGCGGTCGACGCATCACCGGATGCCGCCATCGATGCTCCGGAACCCGAGATCCCGGATACCGAGCCGCCGCACGTGCTCGGGGTGACGCCCGCCGGCGACGTCTGGCTTCATGAACCGATCCGGTTCGAGCTCGACGAGAAGATCCTCGCACCAAACCTGACCGTCACCGCGACGGTCGGCGGCGCCCCGGTCTCCGCAACGGCCGCGATCCAGCCAGGCGCCCTCGATGCGAACGGGCACGCGATCGTCGTGACGATCGATCCGAATGCGCGCGGAGTCGGAGCGCTCTCGATCAGTGTCAATGGCGCGGTCACCGATGTAGCAGGCAATCCGCTGGCGGAGCCGCTGACCGCCGCTCTCTCCCTCTCCCCGTGGAACGCACCTCCGCTCGATCGCGGTGTCGCGGTGGACTCGCCGTCGATCGCGATCGCCATGAGCGGCGAGGTCACGGCTGCGTGGATCGTCGGGGCACCCGGGGCGCGGCGCGTCGCCGTGAGTCGGCGGGAGCGTGGTGCGTGGCAATCGCTCGGCGCGCTGCGCGGGACCTCCGAAACGTCGTCCGCGTCGGTCGCACTCGACGCGTTGAACCGGCCGGTAGTCGCGTGGATCCAGGACGGCCAGGCGCAGACCGAGCGCTGGGACGGTACGGTGTGGACCTGGATCGCGTCGCCGGGCACAGGAACGAAGGTCGCGCTTGCGGCCGCGCAGGGCGCTGATCCCGTGATCGCGGTGGTCGGCGGCGCGGTCCAGGTTCGCAAGCTCGTCGCAGACACCTGGCAGCCGGTGGGCGGCGATCTCGCGATCACAGGAGCGGCCGTCGGTGAGCCAGCGATCGCAGCGGCGACCGGCGATCGGATCGCCGTGGGCTGGATCGAGAACTCTGGTGGTTCGTTGCGCGCCACCGCATACCGCTACGTCACGAGCTGGTCCGCGATGGCACCGATCGCGCTCGGCAGCCCGCCAGCGGGTGTCGACCGGATCAGCCTCGCGGCGCGTGGACAGACGATCGCGATGGCGTGGGATCGCTGGGACCGCTCGTTCGGCGTGTACGCGGCGATCGCGGCCGGAGACTCGACCACTGCCTGGACGCCGCTCGGTCGACCGCTCGATGTCGATCAGCCCGGCGATGCGGTGTCCCCTGCGGTCGAGCTCGACGCATCCGGCGCGCCGGTCGTGGCGTGGGAAGAAAAGATCGAGACGGTCGAGCGCGGCGTGATCGCGCGCTGGGATGGTACCGCGTGGCGCATCGTCGGTGCTCGCACGTGGATGACCACCTCGTCGCTGCCGACCCACACGACGCTCGCGCTGCATGCCGGGCAATCGCCTGTGGTCGGCTGGAGCGCCGCGGGCACGATCGGGATTGCCCACCTCAACGGACCGGCGGTCGGTGGGGCTGGCCTGTCGGCGCGCGCGTCGATCGCTGGCTGTGCGGTCAACCCGAACATGCCGCCCGCGCGCGTGATGCTGACCGGTTGCTTCACGCTCGCGTCCGCGGGCAAGCCGGTATCGCACGCAGGTCTCGTTCCCTACGACGTCAACGCAGAGCTGTGGTCCGACGGCACGAAGAAGCGGCGGTGGATCGCGTTGCCCGATGGTGCCGCGATGACGCAAGGCGCGAACGGTGGCTGGGTCGGGCCGGCCGGCACGATGATGGTCAAGGAGTTCGCGATCGAGACCACGCCAGGTGACGCATCGACGCGCAAGGTGATCGAGACCCGGTTCTGGGTCAACGACCCGACGACCGGCTGGATGGGGATCACGTATCGCTGGCGCCAGGACGGCCTCGACGCAGACGTGCTCTCCGACCAGGCCGTGACGTCGGCATGGCCGCTCGCGAACGGCGGTACGTACAACCACTACTATCCGAGCCGCACCCAGTGCCGCAGCTGCCACCACTCGTCGCATGGACCGATCCTCGGCCTGCGCTCGGAGCAGCTGACGCGGATGTTCGATTACAACGGTGTGATCGCCGAGCAGCTGTCGACGCTGTCGCAGCTCGGGATCGCTCCGACCACGACCGGTACACCGCTGCCCTCGCCGTATGATCCGCGCGAGACTCCAACCAATCGCGTGCGCGCGTACATGGCAGCGAACTGCGCGCACTGCCACAACGCGAGCTACATCTCGATCAAGGATCTTCGTTTCACGACGCCGCTCGCGCAGACGCGGTTGTGCGAGGTGATCGTGCCTGGTGACCCGACGAATTCGCGCGTGCACCAGCTGGTGACGCAGCGGCCAGGGATGCCGGCACTCGGCTCGCTGATCGTCGACCCACTTGCGGCCGAGCTGGTCAGCACGTGGATCACGCAGATGACCTCGTGCCCGTGAGCTCCAGCACGAGTCCCTACGAGCGCATCCGCGTCAGATCGGGGAGAGCGAGAACACCACGCGAACGCGCGCGCCATCGCCGGTCAGCGTGACCGTCGACTCCTTGCGCCAGCCGGTCTCGAACGCATTGGACACGGTCTCGTTGCCGATGCTGTCGTCGGGGAAGAAGCCATCGTGGTCGGTCAGGTTCGCGCGCAGGCGGATGTTCTGCCCCGCCTTCGGGACCACGCTGATCACGGCCTCGGCGATCGGTGCGCCGGCGCCGAACTGCTCGCCCTGGCGAATCCGCACCCAGTTGTCGCTGTTGCGCTCGAACAGCGTGGCGCTGTTGGTGCCTTCGACCCAGATCTTGCCGTAGAGCTCGAGGTCATCGCCGGGGTCGCCACCCGCGTTGTCGACCGAGATCGAGCTGAGCACCACGCGGACTCGCTGCGAGACGCGGACGCAATCCTTGACCTCGTAGTCCGTCGTGAACGACATCCGCGCCGGCGAGTTGTCCTTCAAATAGGACAGCTTGTACGCGATCGGCGCGCCCGGTGAGTTCTTCGAGTAGTTGCCGCCCGACTTGATGAACGCGACCAGCGCCTCGTAGCTATCGATCGTCTTGACCGCGGCGCCGGCATCACCGCCAAGGATGAACGCGGTGATCTTGCTCTTCGAGATCATATCCTTGTAGGTGATCGAGACGTCGCCTTTGACGTCGACGCCACCGGAGTACGCGAACTCGAGGGCCGCGCCCATCTCCGTCGCCGAATACTCTGACTCGAACGTGAACAGCACCATGCGACCGTAGGTGACCGACGAGACGTAGACCGGCGGGCGGGTCTCGTCCATCTTCTCCTGGACCTCGGCGAGCGTGGTCGCAGGTGCGAACAGCGCGCTCGGGTTTGCGGGCGCATCGAGATCGACCGTGTAGTACGCCTGCGTGTACTTGACGACGTAGCGCGAGCGCGTGTCGGTCTTCGAGAAGTCGAAGCTCGTCTTGAGGCTCGCAACACCGAGACCCCAGCTCGCCTGGACGCCGAGCGCCATGTCGAGCTGCTCCTTGGTGTGGACCTCCTCGATCTCGGAGTAGAGGTTTGCCGGCGTCGAGCCGGTGATCTCGCTGTCGAGGATACCGGCGAGCGCGTCGCGATACGCGGACAGGCTCGGCTCGGCGATCACGGCGGTCTTGCCGCCAGCGAGGTTCTCGAGGCTGACCGAGATCGTCGCCGGCGCGCGAGGCATCACGATCTGCGTGAACAGGCCGGTGAGCACGGAGTCGGCGCTGACGATCGAGCCCGGGTACATCGAGTCGGAGTTCGCCGCGTACGCGACGATGCGATCGAACTGACGCGTCTCCTTGAGGTTCTGCGTGGTGCACGAGTAGTCGCCTTCGCGAGCTTCCGTGCTGCGCGCGCCTTCCTCGACCTCGGCGTTCGCGACCGGAAGGTACGGCAACGACTTGATGTAGTCATCGATGCTGCCGCCCTCGGGCTCGACGAGATCCGTGGAGCAGGCTCCGGCGAGCAGAGTTGCCAGGGTCGCGAGGCGTACAGCGGTGACGTGCATGCCGGATCAGTCAAGCAAGCGCGCGGCCAGGTTGCGCGTTCTGTGCAATCACGAGCTTGCGGTTCATATTCACGCGTTTACGCAGCGACTGCGCACGTCCGTGTTCAGGCTTTTGTTCTCCACTGGGCCCGTGGACCTGGCCACTGGAGAAGCCACTGCTGCTACGTTTGCGCGCATGACGACCGGACAGATCTCCGTCGATCGGCGCGGTCACGTGCTCTTGATCGGCCTCGATCGCGCGGCGAAGCGCAACGCCTTCGATCGGCCGCCCGCCTGCTCCCCGATCTCCAGCCGCTGATGAAGAGCGAGGATGTTCAGGAAGGGCTCCGCGCGTTCATGGAACGTCGCGCAGGGGTCTTTTATGGCCGGTGAGCCGCGGATCCTCGAGGCCGGCCTCGCTCAGCTCTACGCGCAGGCGCTGGTCTCCATCACGCGGGCCGACGAGCAGATCGAGGTAGAGGAGGGTCAGCGACTGCAGCAGCAGATCGACGCGCGCACTCGCGTTCCAATGCCACTCGAGGATCTACTGCTCGCCGAGTCGCTCGATCCGGACGTCCTCGCCGAGCACGCGCGCGGGTCGTCGGGTCCGTTTCGCGGTGGCAGCATCCATCCGGGCGAGCTCGCACGGATGATCGTGGTCGATGCGATCTCCATCGTGATGGCGAAGGGGCACGTCTCGGAGCTCGAGGCGCAGCAGATCATCCGGTTTGCTACCGCCCTCGGCTGCACGATCGACGAGCTGCGCGCGATGACCGAGCACCTCGACCCCTGGCTGTCCGCGCGCTGACTACTTCGCGTGCTTGCCGACCAGCGCGGTGTAGGCCTCGATCGCCGCGTCCTTCGACATGCCCTTGTGCTTCGCCCACGCATCGAACTTCGCGCGGCCCCTGATGTCGAGCATGCCGGGGCGGCTGCCACTCGCGTCGCCCGTCGAGGCCTGCTTGAACAGGGCGTAGAGGGCGAGCATGACGTCGTTGCCGAGGCCCGTGACCGGCTTGATCTTGGCCTGGGCGTCCGCGAACCGCTGGGCGAGGTCAATCATGCCGCAACGATACGCGGTTCATGGCGATGCACGAAAATAGCTCGAAGCGCAGACGAGCCTGCTTCCCTCGCGCCGGTCGTTCAGTTCGGAGCGCAGACCTCGGCCTGCGCGGCCGCGGCGGTGCTCGTCCCGAGGAACCGATTCGTCAGGCGCTTCGTGGTGCGGGGCAGCGCGGTGCACTGTGCGTTCTGCGTTGCGGGCTTCGCAGCGCAGATGCCAGCTGCGAAGGTGCTCGCGGTGTCGGCGATGCAGAACGTCGGCGCCTTGCCCGAGAGGTCGGGGCACGAGCCGGCGCAGTCGATGGTGCAGAAGCCTGCGGGATGGCAGCGGCCGCCGGCGCCCGCCGCGGTGAAGGCGCACTGCGCGTTCGTCGTGCACGCGTCACCGATGAACTTCTGTGCTACCGGCGCCGCGCCGTTGAGCCGCGGGAATGCAGAGACATCGTCGAGGCGGACGAACGTGTAGCCTGCGTTCTCGAGCGTGGTCAGGATTCCGTCGAGCGCGTTCGCCGTGGACGGGTGAATGTCGTGGAACAGGATCACGCCGCCGCCGGTCGAGTGAACCTGCGACATGACGTAGTCGGTCATGCTGTTGCGCATCTCGTCGGGGACGTACTTGAACGTCGACTTCCTGCAGACGCCGCCGCCGGCCGCGTAGCACCAGTCGGCGCTGTCGATGTGCCAGCCGGTCGAGATGTAGCCGCGCGTCTGGGCCGCGCTCATCGAGCTGCAGGTCGAGCTGCCGAACGGGAACCGGAGGTACTTCGGGGTCTCGCCCGCGGCGCGAATGCCGGCGTCGGTTTGCTCGATCTCGCTGATGACCTTGGTCGCGGTCTGCTCGGCGAGGTTGAGGTGGTTCTGGGTGTGGTTCGCGAGAATGAAGTTGGGGTCCGCGGCGATCTGCGTTGCGAGCGTCCGCGCGGCGGCGGTGTTGAGCCGGCGGCCGTTGATGAAGAACGTGGCGGGTGCGTTGTGCGCCTTGAGCGTCGCGATCACCTGGGGTGTGGTCGCCGGGTTCGGACCATCGTCGAACGTCAGCGCGATGCGCTTGTTGAAGCCGCTGCGATCGGGGACCCGAACGCCGGAGCAGTCCGTGCCGTCTTCCTTGCCCGGCTGCTGGCCCTCGTCGTACGCCTGCTCGAACAGCGCGGAGTCCTCATCGGCGTGACAGACCTCGTCGCCATCGGCGCACTGCTCATCGGTGCACGCGGCACCGAGCAGCGAGACCAGGGTCGCGAGGAGGATCGACGTGTGGCGCATTGCGCAGCCACTTGAAGCAAGCAGCGCGCCACCGATTCCCTCCGAGGTTTCAGGTACTTGCCTGTAGGGACAGGCGTCCGGGGCGGCTACTCGAGTTGCTCGGCAAGCTGCGCTAGCCGGGCGCGCCGCGTCATGTGCAAGCCAGTGCACGAGCGAGGGCAGGGAGTGCGTCGCCGGCGCGCAGGTCGAGCCGCACCTCCGCGTGCTCGTCACCGCGGGTCGGACCCTGATTGAGGATCGCGACCGGGATGCTGCGCTCGGCCGCGCGGCGCACGAATCGGTAGCCCGAGAATACGGTCAGCGACGAGCCGATCACGAGCAGAACCTCGGCGAGGTCGAACGCCGACCAGGCCGCATCGAGCGTGGGCCTGGGAACGCTGCCGCCGAAGAACACGACGTCCGGCATGATCACGCCGCTGCATGCACTGCACGCGACCACCGTGAAGTCGGCGACGAGCTCGTCCGGAAGGTCGGCATCTCCGTCGGGCGCGGTCGCGAACGCTTGCGCGCGCTCGGTCCACCGCGGGTTGACCTCGACCAGCCGGTCCTGCAGCTCGGCGCGCGGTGTGACGACATCGCACGCGAGGCAACGCACGCGGGAGATCCCGCCATGAAGCTCGACCACTCCTCGGCTCCCGGCCGCGTGATGGAGACCATCGACGTTTTGCGTGATCAGCCCGACCACGTGTCCCGCCGCTTCGAGATCGACGAGCGCGCGGTGCGCCGCGTTGGGACGTGCAGCCGCGAGCCGAGGCCAGCCGAGCATCGAGCGAGCCCAGTAGCGCTGGCGACGCTCGGGCCGGTCCACGAACTCGCGGTGCTGGATCGGCGGGCGGGTCCGCGGGGGAGTCGTCGGGCCGCGATAGTCCGGGATCCCGGACTCTGTCGAGCAGCCCGCACCCGTCAGCGCGACGATCCGGCGTCCGCCCACGAGCTGTGCGAGTCGTTCGACGTCCACGTCCACCATCCACGTCTAGCATTCGCGGTACCGTGAAGCGATGCCTCCTCTCACTCAGAACGCGCTCGACACGTTCGAGTACAAGCTGAAGAAGCGGGGCTTTCGTCGCGATGATCTGTTCATCCACGAGTGCCCGGACTGCAAAGAGAAAGCCGTCCTGACCTACGTGATCATGGGGCGTACCGGCGGCCGCGACATCAAGCTGTGTTGCGAGTGCGGCAAGTGCCGGTCGTGGCGCAGCGTCGGTGGTCTCGAGCAGCGCGACGAGGAAGAGAACTTCGACCTCACGACGTTTCTCCGCTAGCAGTCCGAGCTAGGCTTCCGCGCATGAAGACGCGCGCCGCCGTTGCATACAGGGCCGGTGACCCTCTCGTGATCGAGGAGGTTGATCTCGAAGGGCCGAAGCAGGGCGAGGTCCTTGTCGAGATCAAGGCGACCGGCGTCTGTCACACCGACGAGTTCACCCGGTCGGGCGCGGATCCCGAGGGCCTGTTCCCGGCGATCTTCGGTCACGAGGGCGCGGGCATCGTGCGCGAGGTCGGTCCGGGCGTGACCTCGCTGAAGCCTGGCGATCATGTGATCCCGCTCTACACACCGGAGTGTCGCGGCTGCAAGTCGTGCCTCTCGCGCAAGACCAACCTGTGCACCGCGATCCGCGCGACCCAGGGCAAGGGCTTCATGCCCGACGGCACGAGTCGGTTCTCGATCAAGGGCACGCCAATCCATCACTACATGGGCTGCTCGACGTTCGCGAACCACACGGTGCTTCCCGAGATCGCGCTCGCGAAGGTTCGCACCGACGCGCCGTTCGACAAGATCTGCTACATCGGCTGCGGCGTCACCACCGGCATCGGCGCGGTGATCTACACCGCGGGCGTCGAACCCGGTGCGAACGTCGTGGTGTTCGGCCTCGGCGGCATCGGCCTCAACGTCCTGCAAGGCGCCCGGATGGCCGGCGCGGACAAGATCGTCGGCGTCGACATCAACCCCGCGCGCGAGGCGCTGGCCCGCTCGTTCGGCATGACCCACTTCGTCAATCCGAAGGAGATCAAGGGCGACCTCGTCGCCCACATCGTCGAGCTCACCGGCGGCGGCGCCGACTACAGCTTCGAGTGCGTCGGCAACACGACCTTGATGCGCCAGGCGCTCGAGTGCTGTCACCGCGGCTGGGGCGTCAGCGTGATCATCGGCGTCGCGGGCTCGGGGCAGGAGATCGCGACGCGCCCGTTCCAGCTCGTCACGGGACGGGTCTGGAAGGGCACGGCGTTCGGCGGCGCGCGCGGCAGGACCGACGTTCCGAAGATCGTCGACTGGTACATGGACGGCAAGATCGAGATCGATCGTCTGATCACCCACAAGCTGCCGCTCGAGCGGATCAACGAGGCGTTCGATCTGATGCACGAGGGCACCTCGATCCGCACCGTCATCGAGTTCTGAGATCTGTAAAGCCGGTTTGTTCCTACAAGAAGCTGGTCGCGCGCGAACAGGCCGACGGCGGCACGCTGGTTCTCGACGAAGTCGGCGAGCCCCGGCCCGCAACCCAGCCGAAGCTGCTGCGCGGCAACGTCCGCGAGCTACGAACCGCCGTCGAGCGCTTGCTCGTGTCTCAGTTCGGCTCGTCTGACACGATCCGGAACCACAGTGAGCGCGGGGCTCCGCAGTGCCGGCAGGTGACATCGACGCGGCGGACCCCGGACGCTGGCGCCTCGTGCGCGCGGATCCGGTACTGCCCGGTGCACTGGATGCACGGCATCATGTCCTCGACGCGGAGCTCGATCACCGATGTCGATGGCACCTCGATCGGGCGCTCCTGCGACCCGCCGACCGACAGCTCGAACAGCCGCTCCTTGTCGCGCACGAGCTTGCGCGCTGCGCGCTCCTCGACCCGGCGCTGGATCCGCGGCCGCTTGCCGCTCATCGCTGCGACCTCCATCGCCACCAGATCGCGATGGTCAGAACCCCGAGCTCTGTCGGCGCGTCGCGCGGGATCCGCGGGTGCGACAGCACGACACTCGTCATGATCGCGATGGCTGTGCGGCCGTGATGCGGCGGATGTCCCGTGATGAGCTCGTAGAGCACGGCGCCGGCGAGGTAGACGTCCGTGCGTTCAGAGATCGCCGGGCCGTCGCGGCCGAGCATCTCCGGAGCCATGTAGCTCGGCGTGCCTGCGAGCTCCGTCGCTTCGCTGGCGAGGGGAAACCGCTGCGTGCCGTCGTCGCGCATGGCGACCGCGATGCCCCAGTCGAGCAGGTAGACCTCGCCGAAGTTTCCGATCATCACGTTGCTCGGCTTGAGGTCGCGGTGGATCACACCGCGCGCGTGCGCGAACCGCACCGCGTTGAGCACCTGGTGGAGGATGCCGAGGTTCCACGCGAGCAGGTCGGTCGCACCGAACCGGCGCTGGACGTCGCCGGGGTCCGCGCACAGCGCGCTCCACTCGACGCCGTCGACGCGCTTCAAGATCAACAGCGGGAGCAGGGCGTCGTCGATCTCGAGGTGGTGAACGGGGATGACGTTCGGGTGCTCGAGCGCGCCGGTCACCCACGCCTCGCGCAGCAGATCACTGGCGCCTCGGGGATCGGCGCGGCCCGCCTTCAGCGTCTTGATCGCGACGGTCCGACCGAGCGCGACCTGCTCGGCCTCGCGCACGACGCCCATTCCGCCCTCTCCGAGCACCTTGCCGATGCGCAGCTCGACGGGACGGCCGCGCTCGGCGAGCTGCGCGAGGAACGCTGCCGCACGCTGCGTGCTGAGGTCACGCCCCGACGGAATGATCGTCGACGCTGGCATCGTCTGGATCGTCTGCGGTCCGCTAGCGTCGATCGTATCGAGCCAAGCCTGGACCTGCTGTTCGACCGGACCCGACTGCGTCATCCACCGGATGGTACCGGATCAGTTCAGCTCGGGAGGAACGAGACGGAACCAGAACGAGCGGGGAGCGCTGCACTGGCGGCAGCCGACATCGACGCGGCGCACGCTCGGTGCTGCGCGCTCGTGCTCGTGGACCCGGTACTCGCCGCCGCAGTGCAGACACGGCATCCGCAATGCCCTCGGCTCGATCACCGCGGCCGAGCCGACGATGATCGGCCGGTCACGCGAGCCGCCGGGAAGCAGCGCCGCGAGCCGCTCACGATCGCGCTCTCGCTGGAGCACCTGATTTAGCTGGTTGCTCATCCGATCAACATGCGATGTGGTGACCGCCCGCGCAGCTCCCCGGTTGGGTAGTTTCAGAACACGATCGACTGGCAGGTCAACGAGCCGTCGGCCTTCCTGACCTCGGAGAATGGAACCGGGTGCAACGTGAACCCGGCCATTTCCAGCGCGTCGTGCGTGCGCGGAAAGCCAGCGGCGACGATCACGTGCGTGCCGATCGCGACCGCGTTCGCCGCGTACGTCTCGTCGGCGGGTACCGTCACGATGTCGAACCCGCGGAACACGGCGCGATCGATGCTGGCGTCGGCGAGGAGAACCCGGTCGTGTCCAAGCGGCGAGCACACGCACTTGAGGTGGAGCACGCCGGCCGGCAGCTCGACAGGCACCACCTCGATGCCGCGCGGTGCGAACGCCAGCGCGAGCTGCGCGATGCCCGCCGCATTGGTCCGCGCGGAGCGACCGACAAACATCGTGCGCCCCACGAGCATGCAGTCGCCACCGTCGAGGGTGGCGGGCTCGGTCATTGCAATCACCTCGAGCCAGGCTCGGAGCGTGGGAGCGACGGTGTCGGTCTCGGGCTGACGCGACGGTGCACCGGGCCGCGTGATCAGGGCGTGTTGATCCACGACAACGGCGGTGTCCTCGATGAACACGCTGTCGGGACAGCGCTCGTCGGAGTCCAGCGTGGTGACCGTGGCGCCGCACTCGGCGAGGGCCGCGCAGTACACCTGGTGCTGCTGGCGCGCGAGCGCGACGTTGATCGGCGGATCCGGCGGCATGGCGCTGAGCGCGCTCGCGAAGCTGCTCGGGACGTGTCGCGTGAGGGCGCGGATCATCGTCACGCGCCTGCAGCGCGCTTCGCCGCGGCGACCAACGCGTCGTAGTCGGGCTCGGTGCCCTGATCCTCGACGATCTGGCGATATGCAATCTTCCCGTCAGGGGCGATCACCCAGACGCTGCGCGCGAGCAGACCCGTCTCCTTGACGTCGAGACCGAACGCCTTGCCGAACGCGCCGCCGTGATAGTCGGAGGCCATCTTCGTCTTGACCATGGCTTCCTCGGCGAACCGCGTCTGCGCGAACGGGAGATCGCGGCTCACTGTGAACACCTCGGTGCCCGGGGGCAACAGCGTGATCGCGTCGCTGACCTTGTGGGTCTGCGTCTCGCACACGCGGGTATCGATCGACGGCACGACCGAGAAAACGATCAGCTTGCCCCGGAGGGCGGAGAGCTGGATCGGAGCGAGCTTGCCGTCCGCCAACGTGGCCTCCGGCATCGTGTCTCCGACATCGAGCGTCTTGCCGACCAGGGTCAGCGGCGTTCCGCCGCCGCGCTTGATCAGATCCGTGCGCTCGGGGAGCGGCTGGTCGACCGGGCATGTCTTGCCCGAGCACGCCGCGAGGACCAGACACACTGAGAGGATGCGCACGCGCAGAGCCTAGCATCACGCCAGCCAGCGCCGATCCATCGGCAGGATTCCGTAGGTCGCGCGCACGCGATCGAGCGGCGCGTCCCACAGGTCTTCCCACACCACGCCGATCAGCGGCGCGGCGTCGCGACCCGAGCGATATGCCTCGAATGCGGAGTGGCGCAGCGCGCCCCAGCGCTTCTCGAGCACGAGGTGCTTCATCGTGCCGAACACCATGATCATCGCGGAGACCGGCAACCGGAGCTGGCCGTACGAGAACCAGTGGATCAGGACTTCTTCATGCCCGGTGATTCCGATCCCGAGCAGCGCGTGCCAGACGTCGTGGGTCTGGCGAAACCGCCGCATGATGTACGCGAGGTCGGGATCTTCGACGTGCCGGGTGGCGGCTGCCTGGTAGTCGGCGGTGATCTTGTTGTCGTCGAGGTGGCGGGCGTACGCACCACCGAGCGTGTCGGCGGGAAGCTGGCGGAGGAGATCGTAGTCGACGAGCTCGGAGCTCAGCTCCGGCCGCTCCGTGAGCAGGCGCCGTCCTTCCGCGGTCTGTGCGAGGTCCGCGAGCACCGAGCGTAGTCGCGGCCGGCCGGTGATCTCCTCGACGCGATGAATCTCGTGCGTCTTCGTCGAATCTTTGAGCACGCGAACGACAGCGACGCCTACCCGGTACGAGTCCTTGAGAAGATCCGCAGCAGCCATGTCGAGAAGTGTTCCTCGCGTCACACCCTGTTGCAAGCGCGAGACGCAAGGTCGGGGAAGGTCAGGCAAGGCCCGGTACGCTCGGGAAGGTCATGGCGTGATTGTCCTGGTTCACCGCTTGCTGAGATCAGCGTACGGAGGCCCCATGATCGCACCGTCCCAGATCTCGCAACTGATGACTCTCACTTGCCGCGGCGAGCTCGCCGAGCAACCGACCCGAGCGACCCAGACCATGTTGACGATCGCAGCGCTGTTCGCAGCGCTCGTGCTGTCGTCGCTGTGGGGCGTCGCCGCTGGAAGCTCGTCGGCAGCGATGTCGATCGCGAATGCCTACAAGGTTCCGATGGTCGTGCTGCTGTCGGCGCTGACCGCGCTGCCGGGCGGCATCGTCGCGCTCAAGCTCGCCGGGTCACGGCTGTCGGCGCGCGATTTGGTGGCCGCGTTCGCGACCTCGATCTTCGGCGGCACCCTCGTGCTCGCGACGCTCGCTCCGCTGGTCGCGATCTACTACCACACGAGCTCGAAGGCCGGCGTGCCGCTCGCGCTCGGCTCGGTGTTCGTCGCGCTAGCCACCGCGACGATGCTGTTCGGTCGCGCCGTCGGCCGCAAGGTCACGGGGCAACCCGGCCGGCTCGCGTCGCTGATCCCGGTCGTGATCCTCGTGGTGCTGTTCAGCGCGGCACTGCTGCAGTTTGTCGCGCTCGCATCACCGATCATCGGCGCGGTCACGCCGTTCCATGGCGGGTTCGACACGGTGTTCGCCCGATGAACGGTCTCGGTGGCCACGACGCCGACCACACGCAGCTGGTGTGGATCGTGGCGTCGCTGTTCGGTGCGCTGATCCTCGCCGCGCTGTTCTACGCATATCGCCGCGCCCGCTCGCAGCACGAGCTCGAGGATGCCGAGAGAGTGATCGCGGACGCGTACCCCGACGACGTCAGCTAGGAGTAGTCTCGCCCACGTGAGCGATCCGTTCCGGCTCTTGTTGCGTGTGCGCTACAGCGAGTGCGACGCGCAGGGCATCGTGTTCAACGCGCGATGGGGCGAGTACATCGACGTCGCCGCATCCGAGTACACCCGGGTCCTGCTCGGTAGCGTCGACCCCGCGATCACCGGTGCCGACTGGCGCCTCGTCAAGCAGACGACCCAGTGGCGCGCGCCCGGGAGGTTCGACGATGTCGTCGAGCTGCGCGTGTCGACCACGCGCGTCGGCACTACGTCGTTCGTGCTCGCGACCGAGGCGCGCCGGCACGCCGACGGCCTGGTTCTGGTCGACTGCGAAACGGTCTACGTGATCGTCGACGTCGCGAGCGGGATGAAGCGCCCGGTCCCCGATCCGCTGCGCGCTGCGCTCGGCCGCGGAGCACCCGGGGTCGTGGTCGACCATGCCGCCGCGCACCGTCCCATGGCATGATGCGCGGACCATGTGGGACGAGCTGTGGATCGAGAAGGAGGTCGCCGCCGACGCGCTGGCTGCCGCCGTTGCCACAGCGCACGGCGCCGAGACCACTGACGTCGTCGTCGTCGAGGGCATCGCCTCCGAGCCGTGCCGGTCGGCGCGCATCCAGGTGCATCGCACGCGCGGCGGCGGCGACTTCGCGCTGCGCATTCAGCTCGCCGGTGCGCCGCCGACCGATCGCCGCGTGTTCTGCGCGCGCCTCGCGAGCGCGCTGACGTGCAAGGTCCTCGGCGATGACGGCCACGTCAACCCGTTCTCGTTCACCCTGTACGAGCCGGGCAACGCAACGCGCGTCTCGGTCGATCCGCAGAAGCTCGAGGCGCACGCGCCGGTGGTGGTCGGCCCCTACGACGAGCGCACCGAGGAGGACAGTCATCCCACGCGTCCGATCCGCCGCTATCCGCTGCCGAACGAGCACCGGTCGTCGCGCGGAGGTCAGGTCGCGGCGATCGTCTGCGAGTACATGGTCGAGGGTCTGCCGCGACCTCCGCTGCTCACCTGGAGCCCGCAGACGACCGAGACCTACGAGACGTTAACGAAGCTGCTCGGCACGCTCGCGTTTCGCAAGACGAGCGACGACGAGCTGTCATCGATCCGCACGTGGAGCGACAAGCTCCGCGCAGTCTTCACCGACCTGGAGAAGGCCGGCTGGTTCGTGATCGAGGTCCTCGAGGCATCGGCGATCGTGCTCGCCGAGCCCTGGGATCCTGACTTGCCGGCGATCGAGATCAAGCCGGCCGGCGCATCGTAGACCAGCGGCGAATCAGCTCGCGGAGTCGTCGCGCGGCACGAGCGATGGGAGACGCGGACCGAGCTTCGACGAACCCTGCTTCGCGGTGCCCTGACCATTCGGCTTGACGCCCGCCTTCTCGGCGGCTGCCTTCGAACCTGCCGCAGCAGCTTCGTGGGCCCTGGCGTGGGAAGCAGCATTCGGCGGCGCCGGGGGCGTCGCGACAGCAACGGGAGCGGCCGCGGTGTTCGGGGCACCTGAGGTCCCGCTCGCCGGCACCTGGGCGCCAGCGTTCGAGACCGGCGCGTCGTCCGGGTTGTCTGCGGTCGGATAGACAGCCTGATCCCACGCGATCTCGGGGCCCTTCCCCGTACGGGAGCTGTCCTTGCGGGCCACGCGGCGCGCTTCTTTGGAGCGAGCGTGATCCTTCAGGTCGGTTTCGCGCTGGCGTTTGGCAAAAGTGGCTTTCCGATTCATTCGCCCTCGGTTCTTCTAAAGAGTCGGTGAAGGTAGCGCAGATCGTCGTCAAAAGCTCGCAGGGATCCGCGGCTTGAGCCCGCTGGGATCGCTCCGTTACCTGCTACATACCAGTAGTTTCGGGCAGTGGCCCGACGTAATGCAGCAGCCGGAGCTTGACGATAGCGCCGTGCGTCACAAGTAGCTCGGTGAGGGCATCGTTGTCATCGATCACGAGTGCGAGATCGTCGTGTCGGGCGTACGGCCGAAGGGCGCGGAGCAGGGTAGCGGCGAACCGCGGTTCGACGACCCGGAAGATC
>JAYUYE010001011.1:0-7202 GCA_043752985.1 Myxococcales bacterium | reverse complement strand
GATCGGGCCGGCGCCGCCTGCTCGCTGTTTGCCCTTGCCGTGCTGCTTCTTCTCGTCGAGGACTTCCTGCACACGCTCGATGCGTGACGCGAGCGGGTGGTCACCCTTCGCGATCTCGTGGAACCGGGCGATCGCAAGGGCCGCTTCGTCGAGAAAATCGCCGACCATCAGCAGGTGCGCAGCCCAGTACTCGAGACGGGCGCTCTCGGGATCATCCTTGCGCGCGAGGTCGAGCTGCTCGACGAGTCCTTCGATCTCGTGCTTCGACAGGTCGGCCTTCGCCTCGATCGCACGGCGCTCGACGAGGCTGACCCGCAGGCTGCTCGACAGCACACCGCCGATGCGCCGGCGCTGGAGCGGATCGAGGGAGATCTCGCGATCGCGGATCTCGAGCACCACGCGGATCACCTGGGACAGAAAGCCGAGTGCGGTCGGTGGTCCTTCGCGGTCCTCGGTCTGCGAGGCCATCAGCACGCGCTCGTCGAACAGCGGTGCGACCGCTCGGACGGTATCGAGCACCTCCTCGAACACCGCGCGGCGCGACGGATCCGGCTCCCAGCGCAGGCAGAGCAGCGCGAGCTCGGCGTAGGTCTCGATCACGTGGCGGTGAACGCCGAGGACGTCCGCGTCGGGAGCGGCGACCGTGTAGCGCATCGGCGCGTTGTTTGCGGCTGCGCGAAACCGAGCGGCGAGCTTGTCGGCGAGCCGACGGCCCTCGTCGGGAACGAGCACCGCGAGCGATTGCGCGAGGGCGCACAGGCCCTCGGCGCGCGCCTGGGCGACGGCTGGCGTGGGTGGTGCGAGCAGCACGCGATCGCGCGACGTGCCGAGAGCCGCGAACCCGAACACGAGCGCCGCGCGCGTGTGGTGCAGCCACTGGCGCAGCTGCTCGGGGTCGCGGTCGATGCCCTCCTGATTGACGACGAGCTCGCGCTCGGTGTTCGCGCCTTCCTTGCGCTCCTCGATGAGGAAGATGCCGGCGATTCCCGAGCTCGCGCCGCGCGCAGCGAGCCGTGCAGCCTGCGAGAACATGCGGTGCGGCGCGCCGTAGCGGCGAGCGCTCGCGGGATCGAGCTTGCCGAGCAACGCGAGCCGATAGTGATGGCGGTCGAGCTCGGCCCACGCGTCGAGCGCCGAGTCGTGCTCGCCGAGGAGCGTGAACAGCGCCGCGCGGTTCTGGTGGTGCACGGCCTCGTGAGGCTCGAGCTCGATGCAGATCTGCACCGCGCGGAGTGCAGCGGAGTAGTTCTCCGCACCCGCTTCGGCGACGGCGAGCCGGGTCAGCGCAGCGACGAACGCGCGACGCACGGCAGGACGTTCCGGGGTCCGCGAGTACAGCGCGCGAAGGAATAAGACCGCGGCCGCGGGCTCGCTTCCGAGCTTGTGGGTCAGAAGGCCGAGGGCGAGCTGTTCGGCGCGCGAGCCGGCGACCTGCGCTTCGGCGGCACCCGCAAGCTCCTCGGCCGTCCCGCCGCTCCACGTGATGACGGTGCGCGCGAGCGTGGCCGCGCGTGAGCCCTTCGAGATCACGCCGCGCTCGAGATGCTGCGCGACCGCCTTTTGCTCGCCGGGCCGCATGATCGAGAGCTTCGCGAGCAGATCGGCCCACGCGGCATCGTAGGCGACTCCCTTCGGGAGCTCGGCGAGCTTGTCGAGGCCACCCTTCGCCGTCGCGGCGAGGTTGGTCTCGGTGTGCAGGAACTTCGCGCCGACGTGACGCGCGTCGACCTGCAGCGCGCGATCCGCGATGTTGCGGGCGGTTCGCGGCTCGCCGCGCCGAGCGATCGCGAGTGCCTTGACCACGAGCACGAGCGGAAGATCGGCGACGCCCTCGTGCAGTGCATCGAGCCGCTCGAGTGCGCCGTCGATGTCGCCGAACCGGAGCCGAACAAGCGCGTCCCGCACGCGATGGATCGGATCGAGCGGCTCGAGCAGGATCGCGGCGGTCGCGGAGGCGGTCGCGACCGTGTAGTCATCACTGAATCGTCCGCGCAGGCTGGAGACGGCAGCGAGTGCGCGGCGGGCGTGGGGAGTCCCCGTGCGGCGATGCTCGTCGGCCAGCTCGACCGCAGCTGCCGACCAGTTGATCCGGTCTAGTTCCACGCGACGTGCCCCCGCGTGACGCGGGCGCCACCGGCTTCGGTCCAGTGGATCGCGATCGAGCCGCGCGCGGTGTCAGGTTCGGGGACGGCGAGGACCACGCCACCGTCGGTGACGCGCCAGCTTGCTCCGTCGTGACCGATGACGTGAAGGGCGCCGTCCGTGGTCCACGCGAGTACGGTGCCGTCCGCGCCTGGCGCTGCACCAGCGACCTCCGCAGTGCCGAGGTGGACGCGCGACGGGCGACCGAGGCCGTCCTCGACGATCCACGCATCACCGTTGTCGGCGTAGATGAACGCGCGACCGCGGTTTGCGAACACGGCGACGCCGCTGATCCGGTCGGATAGCTCGGTGGTCGCCGATGCAAGGCGCTGACGCTCGAGCACCGCGATCCCGCGTGCACCCGCGACGAGCGCCGTGCCGGGACGCAGTCCGGGGAAGATCGCGTGCGCGCGTCCGATCGATCCGGTGTGCACCGGCATCAGCGTCGGTTCGCCGCCGGGCCAGTCCGTCACTTCGACGGAACCACTCGCGCCGAGTGCGACCAGCCCGCCATCGACCGATTGCAGCGACATGATCGGCTCGGGACCCGACAGCTCCTGGACGGGAACACGCGACGCACCGGCGAGCAGGGACAGCCCTCCTCCGGTGTCGGCGATCACGAGGCCGCGCGGCGTCACCGCGAGCGCCGTTGCAGGCGCGCTGAGTGCGAGATCGATCCATGCACCGTCGCGTAGCTGCTTGAGCACGGGCTCCCAGCACGCGACCGTGACCGTGCCGTCCGGCGACTCGACCGCATCCGAGATCGGGCCGGTCTCCGGCAGCGCCACGAGACGCTCGCCGGATCCGAGCGAGAGCCACTCGCCAGAGTCCGTTCCGATCACGAGCGACCCGCGACGCGCGAACGCAGCGACGGGGATCGAACGCACGAGACCGTCGTCGGCCGGCATGAGGCGGCGAAGCTATCACGCGGTTCGACAGCTGGATCGCGCGTCGACTCGAGGGACGCGAGGGAGGGTCAATCCGGACTCTGCGGAAGGGCTGCAGCAATGTCACCGGCGGCCCCTTGGCGCGCGATACAGCGATCGATCGCCACGAGCGCCGCCGTCAGTGTCTCGCGGCCGCGGAACACGTCGGCGACGCGAGGCTCGAATGCCGTCGCGACCTCGAGACGGGACTGCGGATCACACAGCTCCCCGAGCCCCACGACCAGCGGCCGCGCCTCGATCCCCGAGAGCCGCGCCATCAGCTGCGGCAGCTGATCGCGAATCGCGCGCCACATGGCGGTCCGCATCGTGGGCCGCGCGAGCGCTGCGACGAGCGCGTCGATGGTCGGCGGGGTCGGGAACCGCTTGTCGATCGCGGTCTCCACGAGCTTCGGAGCCAGCGCCCGGCCGAACGATCCCAGCGACTCGAGTATCGCAGCGGCGAGCTCCGGGTACTTCGTCGCCGCCGCTTGCCCCACCAGGCGATCGAACAGCGCGGCGCCGTCGCGAGGCGCAGCGATCGAGATCGCGGTCCCGAGATCGTCGGAGGCAGCGGCCTTGCCCGCTAGAGCGGCATCGATGACCGCGCCGGCGCGCTGCACGGCCACGCGATCGGCATGGTCGGCCACGAGCTCGACCACCGCATCGCGGATCTCCCGGTCGATCGGGCGCCGTGGCCCGAGCAATGCGGTCGAGCGTAGATGCGGGCGCAGCTGTGCGACGAGCCACGCGGACCATCGCTTGCGCTGTCGATCGTCGACGATTCGATCGATCACACGCACGATCGAGAGGCCCGCAAGCTGCGCATACGGATCCTTGCTCGCGAGGAACGACCGGATGAGCCGCGCCGCCTCCAAGATCGGGACCTCACCGCGGCGCACGCCACCCGCGATGTCGTCTCCGATCGCGAGGCGTTCGGCGATCGTCGCGGAGGCCAGCGGGGGTACGAGCAGCGCTGCCGGCCCGGCGGTCTGGTAGTACCCGCGGCCATCCTCGTTACCGACGAGCCAGGCGGGACAGGTCGAGACCGCCGGCAGCGGGATCTCGGTGAGCTTTCCGACGAGACTGCACGTGCGGCCACCCGGATAGCGAACGCACACCGGGATCGTGACCCCGTCACGAGCGTGGGCCATCACCGACGGGGTGTCGTCGTCACAGGCGAGCGTCAACTCGACGACCGGCGTGCCGTCGTGGGCAGCGTAGGCGGCGAGCGAACGCGCGAGCTCCGGCGAGGTTCGCGCGCCAAGAATCGCCACGAGCTTCTCCGTGGTGACCCAGCCATTTTTGTTCCCGCGCACGAGCTCGCGCACGATCTCGCGGAACACGTCGGGACCCGCGGCGTGCTCGAACATCTCGAGTACCGCCCCGCCCTTCTCGTACGTGATCTCGTCGAACAGATCGTCGGCTTCCGCGGACGACTCGATCGAGCGGCGCAGTGCGCGCTTTGCAGAGGTCGCATCTGCGGCGAGCGCATCGCGGCGCGCGAGCTGCGCGCGGAGCACTGGATCATCGTGGCCGCCAAACTTCATCGTGATCTTCTCACCGAGGAACGTCGCGAACGCCTCGGCGAGCCAGAGCTCGTCCCACCATGCGGGTGTCACGAGGTTCCCCATCCACTGGTGCGCGATCTCGTGACCCGCGATCCGGATGAAGCGCGGCACGAAGTCGCGATCTCGCTCGTCGCCGATCAGGATCGTGCTCTCGAACGTGACGAGGCCGACGTTCTCCATCGCGCCGAACAGCTGCGGCACTGCCACGAGATCGAGCTTTGGCCATGGCAACGGTTGGTCGAGATAGTCCTCGAGCGCGGTCACCAGCTTCGGCAGCACCTTGATCGCGGTGATCACCTGCGAGGCATCCGACGGCCACACAGCGATTCGCATTGGCGTCTTGTTGCGACCCACGACGCCACCGTCGACCAGCGTGAACGGGCCGACCGCGATCGCGAACAGGTAACTCGGCAACGGACCGAGCTCGGCGAACGCGACCTCGCGGCGCTGGTCCGGCAGCACCTTCTCGCTCGCGGTCGGCGCATTGCCGAGTGCGATGACCTCGGGCGGCACCACGACGGTCACCCGCCACGGCACCTTGAACTTCGGTTCATCGAAGCACGGCAGGATCCGACGTGCGAAGACCGACTGTCCCTGAGAGAACAGGAACCACTTGCCGCCCACGCGCTGACGGAACAGCCCCTCCTGATCGCGCGACGTGTGACCCGTATAGGCGAGTGCGATGACGACTTCGCCGGGCCCGATCGAACGACCGAGTTGAAGCCCGATCATCTGGTCGGCGGTGCGTGCCGTCGGAACCGCGACGTCGGAGGTCGTGCCGCTGCCGATCCGCGCGGATGCGATCTCGAGATTGACCGCATGCAGCCAGACCACGGTCGTCGCCGCATCGAGCCGCACGCGGATCTCGACGCTGCCCGCGAACGACTCCTTGTCCGGGTCCACCTCGAGCCGGAGGTCGTACGCGAGGGGCGTGACGCCCGCGGGAAGGCGCAGCCCCGGTTGTACGGGCGATCCTGCATCGACGACGGCCGCATCGACCGCGATCGTGGGTCGCGGCGGAACCCGAGGAGGTGGCGCCTCGCGCGGCCCGCACGCGGCGAGCAGCAAGCCACCCACGACCAGCGAGAGGTGCACCGCGCCGGGAGACCGCGGTCGCCTCACCGCTGCGTCGCAGGCCGCGGAGGCACGTTCGCCACGAGGATCGCGACCGCGCCGAGGTCAGCCGGCTTCAGGCGCTCGGCCGTCCAGTCGGCTGGAGATCTGTCCGTGCTGTTCGCCACGTCGATGATGTTGTCTACCACTCAGGCGGTGACAACGGCGAGCAACCGGTCGGCGTCGACCTGCTCGCCCGTGGCCACGTGGATCGCGCGCACCGTACCGGCCTCGGACGCGCGAACCGTGTGCTCCATCTTCATCGCCTCGAGCACCACGAGCGCGGCGCCGGCGAGGACTTCTTGCCCGGCGATCACGAGCACCTTGACGACCTTGCCTGGCATGGGCGCCGTGAGCCCACCGGCGACGCCGCGCGCCGCGAGATCAGGGAATCGCGGCTGTTCGACGAGGACGAGCACCTGACCCTCGCTCGCGATCCAGCTCCGCATGCCGGTCGTCGCGATGCGCGCCTGCCGGCGATGACCGCCGGTCTCGACGAACCACAGCCGATCACCCGCGAGGCCGTACGAGCTGATGTGGAGCTGCTTGCCGCCGATCGAGAACACGACGCTGCCCGCCTCGCCCGGACGATAGCCGAGCGAGATGTCACTCTCGCCGAGCTTGTACGTGACCTGCTGATCGGCGAACGGCACGTTGCGCCAGCCGGCCGGTGCGAGCGGTTGAACCGGGCGGCGAACGCAGATGCCATGCAGCGTCAGGGCGATCGCGGCGACCCGCAGCCGATCGAGACCTGGCGCGCGCCCGGCGAGCTCACCGGCGTGACGCTCGAGGAAGTGCGTGTCGAGCTCACCCGCGAGGAACGCCGGGTGCGCGAGGATCTTCGCGAGGTGCTCGCGGTTCGTCACGACGCCGGGCACCCACAGCTCCTCGAGTGCGCGGCGCAACACCTGCGCCGCTTCGCGTCGGGTCGGCGCGTGCGCGATGATCTTGCCGAGCATCGAGTCGTAGTGGATCCCGATCTCCGTGCCGGCGGTGACCCCGAGATCCGCGCGGACGATTCCCGCGTGCGAGCCGGGCTCGGGCGTCGAGACCTCGACGGCGAGCAGCGTGCCCGTGGTCGGCAGGTAGTCGCGCTCGGGATCCTCGGCGCACAGCCGGACCTCGATCGCCCAGCCCCGCTGTGGCGGCGCGACGTCGTAGCCGAGGTGCTCACCGCGCGCGATCCGGATCTGCTCCCGCACGAGATCGAGGCCGGTCGTCAGCTCGGTGACGGGATGCTCTACCTGCAGCCGCGTGTTGACCTCGAGGAAGTAGAACTCGCCAGTCGGCGACGTGATGAACTCGACGGTACCGGCCCCGACGTAGCCGACGGCCTTGCCGAGCGCCACCGCCGCGCGGCCCATCGCGTCGCGGCGATCCGCGTCGAGCGCGACCGACGGCGCTTCCTCGATCACCTTCTGGTACCGGCGCTGGATCGAGCACTCGCGCTCCC
>JAYUYE010001010.1:0-7212 GCA_043752985.1 Myxococcales bacterium | reverse complement strand
CCGCCGCCAGGAAGCCCGCGATCGTGGTGTCGTCGGCAACGGCGGCGAGATCGCAGAGGAAGAGGTCCCCGAGATCGAACGAGCCAGCGAGCTGGCCGCCCGCCGAGAAGCCGATGTTGAGGGTCAGCGCGACGAGCTCTCCTCCGACCTGGCCACCGTAGGGGAGGGTCGGATCGATGTGGTTGACGGTCAACGCGGTGTTGGTCCCCCCGGTGGCGAGGTATCCCTGCACGGACGGGCCGCTGGTCAGGATGATCGAGTAGCGATTCGGCGTGTTGATCGTCCCGACGATGAGCGCGGTCGGGAACGCCGTCGAGAACGGCTGAGACCCGGACAGCAGCGGCGAGGCGTCGTAGTCCGTTTGCCGGAGCGTCACGACGTCGCCGGTCATCCACTGGAACGGCTCGGCGGCGATCGGCAGCGTGCTGCACGCCTGGAGGTTGATGCCGGTCCCGGTGAGGTGCGCGCAGTTCAGGATCGCGCCGCCGTCCTCGCCGCCGTCGTAGCTGACCTGCACGGTGCCGCTCGTCGCACCGAGGTTGAACACGGGGTTCGTGAACGTGACCGTTCCAGACGTCCCGATGTCCACCACTGCGTCGCTGAGCGTGACCGGCGTGTTGACCGGAGCCGGGGCCGCGACGACCTTGTCGCCGAGCAGGGTGGCGACGCCATCGACGCGCGCCTCGGTCGAGTCGACCACGCCGTTGCCGTTGATGTCGACGCTTGCCGGCGTGTTGCCGCCGCCGGCGTTGCCGAAGGTGACGAGGATCTCGGCGCGCACCGCGGTGCCCGCGGCGATGTCGAGGACGTCGTTGTCGAACGCCGCCGTGAACGGCAGGGTGACGGTCGAGTTGCCGCCGACGACGACGGTCGGAGAGATCGCGACCGCGAGCGAGCCAGACGCAGCGTTCTCGGAGACCAGCGTGGCGGCGTTCCCGGTGACGGCTCGCACGGACGTCGCGGCATCGCCGTTCGAGGCGTTCGCGACGTCGGCCGAGCGCGTGGTCCACGTCGAGCCGGACTTGCTCTGCAGGCGGACGACGACGTTCCCGATCGGCGCGCCGACTGCGCCGGTGTTGCGAACGATCACGTGACCGCTGACCACCAGGCGGCGCGCGGTCGTCGCGCTCTGGGTCGCATTGATCGTCCACGTCACCGTCGAGGCGGCCTCGTCGACGAGGCCAGTCTTCGACAGACTCCCCGCGCGCGTGGTGGTCTGCGTCAGCGTCGAGGTAGCGTTCTTCAGATCGATCTTCGGCTTGGGCGCCTGGGACTCGAGGGCCGTCTCATCGAATTGCTCACCTCCGTCATCACACGCCGCGAACAGCGCGATAACGGACAGGAAACCGACGACCACAGACGACCTCATCATGAGCCGGACTATATGCACCCGTGCGTCTCGTGCGGCGGGCAAAGGTCATAAACCGCCGACTTGAGGGTTATTCAGTGAAGTGTGATCAGGCGAGTCACCGCGGCGCTCGAAGTCGGCGCTCGAGCCAGAACGCGCCGAACGGGAGGAGAGCGGCAATCATCGCGATCACGATCTGCTTCACCCCCCAGCGTTCGGTCTTCGCGGCGAGCGCGAGCCCGATGACGAACGCCACGAACAGCACGCCGTGGAGCATGCCGATCACGCGCACCGCACTCGGGAGTCCAGCCGCGTACTTCAGTGGCATCGCGATCCCCATCAGCACCAGGTACGAGACGCCCTCGGCGATCGAGACCGCGCGAAACCGGTCGAGCGCCTTCGATGCCATGCGCTAGACCGCGCGGTGCCGGGACGCGAGGAAGTGCCGGCGCAGCTCGGGGTCGCGGAGCTTCGCGGCCTTGGCTTCGACTTCCTTCGCCGCGCGCGTTGCGGCGGCCTGCGCATCGGCGATGCGACCAGCGGCAGTGAGGATCTCGGAGCGCCAGCGATAGACGTGCTCGGCACCCTCCGGCCGCGCGCCCTCGAGGTGAATGCATGCCTCGTCGATCGCGGCAATTGCCTCGTCGTGACGGCCCATCCTCGACAGCGCCAGCGCCTGGAACGTCAGGCCATAGATGATACCGACGAGCATCGGCATCTTGCGCGCCCACTCCGTCGCCGAGCGCGCCATCTCGAGCGCAGCCTCGGGCGGATCGCCGGCACTGAGGTGGGCGAGGGCGATGTACTGGAGCGCGCGGATCTCCTGATAGCGCTCGCGGTTCTCGGTCGCGAGTGACAGGCCGCGTTCGAACAATGCGAGGGCCGCCTTGACCTCGCCGCGCTGCATCTTGGTCTGGCCCCACGATACGGCGGCATCGGCCGCGGCCGACAGGTCACCCGTCTGCTCGGCGACCTTGAGCGCCTTGCCAAGATAGCTCTCCGCCTTGTCGGTGTCGCCGAGATCCGAGTAGCACTGGCCGATGTTGCCGAGCTTGAGCGCGATGCTCGAGCGATCACCGAGGGCCTGATCGATCTTGAGCGCGCTCTTGTAGTGCGCGAGCGCTTCCTCGTACTCCCCGAGCGCGGCGAACACGATGCCCATGTTGTTGAGCGCGCGTGCCTCGTGCCGCGACATCCCGATCGCGCGGTAGATCACGAGCGCCTCGGCGTAGCTCTCGATCGCCTGCTCGAGCCGGCCGATGTTCCACAAGGTCGTGCCGCGCTGGTTGAGGATCGTCGCGCGCGCGATCAAGACCGGTGAGGATGGGCGCCCGGTCTCGGTGGTGCCGGCGGCGCCGGCGGCGTCGATCAGCGCGAGCGCTTGATCTGCGAGCTGCAGCGATTCCTCGGCGTTTCCGACGAGCCGCGCGATCGCTGCGCGCAGGCGGAGGGCCTCGGCCTCGAGCAGCGGATCGTGCGCATCACGCGCGTACTGGAGTGCGGGCATCGCCGCGCGCAGGGCGGCCGGCGCCTTGCCGACGTCGATGTAGAACTGGGCGAGCGCGCAGTGCGCGGTGGCGAGCTTGCCCGGATCCTTGGTCGCGTCCGCTTCCTTGCGCAGCGCGTGCAGCTCGCGCAGCTGCTGCGGTCGCTTCGCCATCCGGCGGAGGATCTCCTCGCGCAGGCGATGCGCGGCGAACCGGCGGTCGTGGTCGGTGGGGAGGAGGAGCTTGAGCGCGCGTGTCAGCTGGCGGAATGCATCTGCATTGCCACCGAGGTCGATCGCGTGCGTTGCCGCGCGCAGGTAGCGGTCGGCCGCGGCACCGTCATCGCCGGCGAGCTCGAGGTGGCGTGCGATCAGCGCATCGTCCTGACCGGTGCGATAGCCAACGGCGCCCGCGATCCGCGCTGCGACGGCGCGGTGCATCTGCACCCGCGTCTCGTGCGAGATCAGGCTGTACGCGACCGTCATCGACATGTCGTTCTTGAACCGGTACTCGCCGTCGGCCGGCGACAGGAAGCCGCGGCGGATCAGCTCGTCGAGCTCGAGCCGCACCGGGCGCGCGAGTAGCTGCGAGAGAGCAGGGGCCGAGACGTGGCGACCGAGGATCGCCGCGTGAACGAGCGCCTCCTTCTCGGCGGTTGGCAGTGAATCGATCCGCGTCAGGATCAGATCCTCGACGGTCGACGGCACGTCGATCCGCGCGTCGCGCTTGACCCAGCGGAGGAGGCCCGGATATTCACCGTCGTCGCCGTCGGGCACGACGATGCCGCGCTCGATCAAGGTGTCGAGCAGCTCCTGGATGAAGAACACGTTGCCGCCGGCGCGCGTGGTGATCTGCTCGATCAGCTCGTCGATGTCGTGGCCCGGCACGAAGCGCTCGGCGAGCAACACCTTGCGAGCGGCCTCGGGCAGCTCGTCGAGCACGACCAGCTCGGTGCCGAGCTCCTTCGCGAGCATCAAGATGCGCGCCTCGGGCCGGCTGGTCATCAGGCCGAAGATCGGGCGTGGTGTGTCGACCTTGAGCAGGGCGGAGAACAGCTCCTGGCTGTCCTGATCGGCCCAGTGAATATCTTCACCGACGAGGATGATCGGCTTGTCACCCTCGAGCTTCTGCTCGATGCGGTTGAGCAGCTGGACCAGCGTCTGCCGTCGGGTGTCGGCATCGACCTCGGCCGGCGGAGCGGCACCGCGCGCACCGAGCAGCATGCCGAGGATCTGCAGCGCACCACGTGCTTCGCGCCCGTTCTCCTCGCCCGGGAAGATCAGCGGCAGCGCGCGGAGCAGGCGGCGCTCCACCTCGTGCGGCTCGGCATCCTCGGCAAGCCCGAGCACGTCGCGCGCGAGATCCGCGATCACGCCATACGGAGTCATCGCGGTGCCGACGCGCCCCGTGGTGCGGATCACGACGGCCTCTTCGCGACCGATGCCCTCGATGAACTGGCGAACCAGCGTGCGCTTGCCAACGCCGGCATCGCCGACGATCACGATCTGCCGCTTGCGCTTGGTGACGAGCACATCGCGCCACGCGTCACGCAGCGCCTTGAGCTCGAGGTCACGGCCGTGCAGGCGACCACCGGGGTCCGACGACCGCCGCTCGCGGAGGCGTTGCGCACGCTCCTTCGGGCCACGCAGGCGATAGACCCGCGCGCGCTTCGTTCCCGGATCGGTGTCCTCGTCGACCTGGCTCTTGCTCGAGCTCGTGCCGCCGGGCGACTCGTCGGGCAGATCGATCGCGGGCAGTGCCTCGAAGTTCCACTCGCCGCGCGCCGAGCGGAACACGCGACCACCGACGAGGATCTCCGCACCACGTGCCTGCCGCGCGAGCTTCTGCGCGAACGCGGCCGTGCCTTCCTCGATCTCGAAGCTGAGGTCGCCCGGGTATCGGCTCGTGTGCTTCGACGGCTTCTTGAGCAGAGCGACGCCGCGCTGGACCGCGAGCGCGAGCCGCAGCTCGGGCTCGACGTCGGAGCCGATACCGTCGAGCGCATCGACGAGCGCGAGCGCGAGCCGGATCGCGCGGTTGGCATCGTCTTCGCCGGCGACCGGCAAGCCGACCACGACGCGCACCGTGGTCTCCCCGCTCGCCGTGCCGGGGCCTGGCGTGAACGCGAGCTCGGCGACCGGAACGTCCTTGCCGTCGGTGGGAAGCTTCGGGATGTCGAGCAGTGCGTCGTGCTTGAACGCCACGTCGCGCGCGACCTTGTAGAAGTCGTTGACCAGGCGCATCGCGCCCGCACCGCCGAGCTTGCGCTCGAGCGCTGTCATGCCGCGCAGGATCCCCTGCAGCACGTAGACGTGCTTGCGCTCGCGATCGCGCGAGTGTGCGCGTGCCTCGGGCTGTGGATCGAGCGCGACCGGCGGCGGCGTCGGCGCGCGGGGCGGCTTCGGCGTCGGCTTGCTCGCGGTCGGGGGCGGCGTGGCGAGCGCGCCGGTATTGATCATCGCGCTCGGCTCCTGCGTGATCGACGCCGGGATGCCGTCCCCGGTGCTCGGATCAAGATCGGGCTCGCTCGCGTCGCTCGTTGATGGCGCACGCGCATCGCCCTCGAACGCGGGACGCGGCGTGATCACGCGCTGCTCGGCGGGCATCAGCTGCGAGAGCTGCTGCGCGAGGTGACCGGAGTCGATCAACGCGCCGGCCTTCTGGCCCCACTCGAGCTGGAACTTGCCGAGCTCGTGCTGGAGATCGCGTGCGGTCTGGAACCGGTCGGTGCGATGGAACGCGAGCGCGCGCAGGATGATCCGCTCGAGCGACTCCGGCAGCTCCGGTGCAAAGTCACGCGGCCGCGGAATCGCGCCCGACTTCACCATCTCGAGCGCCTCCTTGCCCTTGCCGTGGAACAGCGGGCGCGCGCAGACGAGCTCGAACAGCACGATGCCGGCGGCGAACACGTCGGACCGGCAGTCGACCGGCTCGCCGCGCCCTTGCTCGGGGGACATGTACGCGAACTTGCCCTTGATGACGCCCTGCTCCTCGTGAACGTCGCGCGCGCGAGCGATGCCGAAGTCGACGATCTTCACGCCGCCGTCCCACGACAACAGAATGTTCTGCGGCGAGATATCGCGGTGAACGATCGCGAGCGGCTCGCCGAACTCGTCGGTCTTGCGGTGCGCGTAGTCGAGGCCCTTCGCCAGCTGCTGGACGATGTACGCGGAAAGTCCGTACGACAGCCGCAGCCGCGCCTTTGCCGCCTCCTGCAAGAGGCGCAGGAGGTCCATGCCCTCGACGTATTCCATCGCGAGGAAGTACGTGTCGCCGACGGCGCCGAAGTCGAACACCTGGATGATGTTCGGATGGTTGAGACCGAGCGCGATCTTCGCCTCGTCCACGAACATCGTGACGAACTGCCGGCTCCGCGCGTACGCGGTGTGGATCTTCTTGATGACGAGGGTCTTGTTCAGACCCTGGGCAACGGTTGTCCGCGCAAGGAAGACCTCGGCCATACCGCCGGTACCGATCTTGCGGATCAGTGAGTATTTACCGAACTGCTCCATCCCCGGGCTCGAGCGTATCGAGCCCTTCATTTTAGCCTAGAGTGGCGTGATCACGAGGTTGTCGAACCAGGTATCCGTCTCCCAGTTGTTGAGCGCGAAATACTCGTGGCCGGCACCTTCGAGCGGCTGCGGATCGACAAGCTCGAGGAACGGGAGCGCCGGTTGCCCGTCGGGCCGCGGCACGGTGGGGTCGATCCACCAGGTCAGCTTGGTGCCCTGGCGCTCGATCTTCCAGTGGTAGTGCCTGTGCGGGATCACCTTGACATCGACGCGCTGGGCGAGGTCCTTGCCGTGCTCGTCGAGCCTCGCGATGATCGATTTCGAGTTGCCCCAACCGCCGAAGATCACCTCGTAGCCGGTCGCGGTGTACGCGCCACCATCGCCGTCGTAGGACGCACCGTCGCCAAACACCTCGACCTTGATGTCGCCGCGCGGCTCCGTCGACCAGGCGTCGAATTCGATCCGCACGTTGCGCGGCAGCCGCTTGCGGAGCCAGAGCGGATGATTCTTCGCGCCCTTTGCCGAGACCTGCCCGGCGGCGACCCGGTACCCGCTGCCGGTGGCCTCGTAGTTGGGCCCGAGGTCCGCGCGCTCGAAGCCGTCGTACCAGGCGGAGGCGATCGGGAGTGGTTCCTTGACCTTGCAGGCGGAGACCACGGCCAGCGGGACCAGAGCGATGGCGAAGCGCACGCCGCGACTGTAGCGGATGACCTCTTGCCGATCCCTCGGAACGCTAAGGTATTCGATCGCTTGGCGATCTGAGCCGGTCCGGTGTCAGAGGTCTCGTCTAGGGTCATCCACGTGGAAGGCACGTTGTCCCTGTTTGACTGGCCCGCGGCCAAGGCGCCCTCGTGCGCGTCCGTTG
>JAYUYE010001009.1:0-2886 GCA_043752985.1 Myxococcales bacterium | reverse complement strand
CGCGATCGCGTCCGTCTCCTGTCGGCGATCGATGTCGATCGCCAGGTGTTCGGCGCCAGGACGCACGACTACGCCTTCGGGCCTTCGATCACGATCGCGGAGCTCGAGGACCTCGAGGCGCGCTTCGGTGCGCTGCCGGACGACTATCGCGCGCTGCTCGGCGAGCTCGGTGCCACGGGGGCCGGCCCGTACTACGGCCTGCTCGCGCCGACGGCGCCGGGTGACTTGAATGGAATCGAGCCCGATCCGAAGCGCCCGTTCCGCTGCGAGGCGGAGACCGGCTATCAAGCGCTGCGCGATCGTGAGCACGTGCTCGACGGAACCCTCGTGCTCGCGGAGCAGGGCGGCGGCGGACGCTCGCTGCTCGTGATCGCCGGTGCCCGCCGGGGCGAAGTCTGGGCGGACTGGACCGGCGAGCAGGGCACGGTGAGGCCGGAGGCCCCGAGCCTTCTGACCTGGTACGAGGACTGGCTCGATCGCGCCATGCTCGAGTGGATCGTCGAGGCTGCTCCGCGGATCGCACTCGAGGGGCCCGACGATCCATCGGAGCTGGAGGCGGTCGCGTCAGTATTCGAGCTCGTTGAACGTCATGCGCCACAGCACCAGGACATGCTGCGCACGCTCGGCTATCTGCACCTTCGCGAGGGACGGTGCGAGGACGCGAGCGCTTCGTTCGATGCCGCGGCTGCCGTCGAGGGAGGGAAGGAGCCAGTGGCGCGGCTTCACCTCGACCGTGCTCGCATGCAGGTGACGCAGGATGCGTACGAGGCTGCGATCGTCGATGCCGAGCACGGTCTCGCGGCCCCCGGTGTCTGGGCCTCCACCCGCGACGAGCTCCGCGTGGTGCTCGAACGCTCGCTCGCCGCGGCCGGTCGTCGCGACGACGCACTCGCGGTGCTCGACGATCGCGCAGCCGCGAGCCACTCCAGCTTCGCGCTCCACCATCGACTCGCACGCGAGAAGCTTGCGCGTGGCGATCTCGCAGGTGCGGGTGCCGCGCTCGAGCGAGCAGCGGACAAGGGGAACATCATTCCCGGTTCGTCGCGCGAGGAGCGTCTGGCGGCGAGCTTCGATCCGATCATCGCAGAACTGCGTGCCGCGCGCCGGGAGAGCGAGGCACGCACGCTGCTCGCGCTCGTCGAGCGCATCCGCAACGCAAACTGATCAGGCAGAGGCGCGCGTGCGCACGTTCGCGAGCTTGGCGATCAGCTGCTTTGCGATCAGGTACGCGTCGCCGGGCCACCGCGCCGACAGATAGCGTCCATCCTCGACGACGAATGCGTGCGTGTCGTCCTCACGCGTGCCTCGCTTCGACAGCTCGCGCGGCCCACGCTCGAAGTCCTCGGAGTTGGCGAGCGCGGCGCGAACTTCGTCCTCGACGTACGCGTCGTACGTTCGGTAGTAGCGGCCTCGCCGCCAGAACGTGGCGAGGTAAGCGCTACGCTCCATGTACTTCGGCAAGCACGTCGTGCGCAGGCCGCGGAGGACGGAGGCTCCGTCGGATCGCTTCGCGCGTGCGGCAACGAGGACGCCGTGGCAGATCGCGGCGATCGGCTTGGTCGTTGCGAACATGTCTGCGGTCAGGCGCTGAACGACGTCGCTGCCGAGGTACTGCTTCATGCCGGGCGCGTGACCACCGGCGAGAACCAAGGCGTCGACGAGCAGCGCGTCGCACGCCCCCCAGGTTACGGGGCTCGAGAACGACGCGGCGCGCTCGAGCTCGCGGTAGAAAGCGATCGGTTCGGGCCGCGCGCCGAGCTTGCCAAACAGCACGCCGGTCAGCAGCAATGGATCACACGCAGGTGTTGCCCCGGTCTCGGTTGCGAAGATGACCTCGTGGCCGGCCTCGACGAGAAGCTTCCAGGGAACGGCGACCTCGGTGACGTCGAAGTCGCGGTCGGGCAACGGCACCAAGACCTTGGCCATGTGCTGACCATACCGTCGGATACGTGGAAGATGGTGGTGCTGGCAGACCGGGAGCTCCGTCCACGATCTTGGCGGCAGTGCGGGTGTTCTCACGTCGAGTACGTACGCGCGGATCCATGTGAGGTAGATGACTCGCTGCGCGTGGCGCACGCATCTTGCTCGGTGATTCGCTCACGGAGGACACATGCCGCGTAAGCGACGCTTCCACGACTCTCGACGACCTGCTGCTTCAGTTGTTCAGCCTCATCTTGTCGACGCCACGCCTGGAGATCCGCCGAAGGAGAGCCAGTCCGGGGGCATCGAGGCCGGCGGCACGACTGCAGGAAGCATCGCAGGGAGTGATTCGCCGGAACGCGCGTGAGCGCACAACGTGCGCTGCGTCGCGTGCGCGCGACCGGCGCGGAGCTACTTCACAGGAGGGGACATGCCGCGCAAGCAACGATTCAAGCCGACCCGTAAGCCAAAACTGACGAACGAAGGTGCCACCGAGCGCACACAGGACCCGCAGCCAAGTCGCACGAGCAACGACGACACCACGTCGCGAAGTGAGGAGCACACCACCGAGCGTCGCGGAGAGTGAGGCTACCGGTCAGCTAGCGCCGTCGAGCGGCTCGATCTGGATGTTGCGATCTTTTGCATCCGGCTTCCGAGCGGACTCGGCGAACTGCTCGCTGACATCGGCGGCAATCTCGACCCGGGTCTCGCGCGCGAGAATCTGGATCTTGCCGATGGATGCCTTGTTGATCCCGCCGCGGCGGCACAACAGAGGCACGATCCACTTCGGATCCGCGTTCTTCGAGCGTCCAACATTCACAGTGAACCAGACCCCGGCTGCGCGCTGACTGTCTTGCTCCCGGTCACGGCGCGGAGCCTCTTCGGCTTTTGCGGGTCGCGCAGCCGCCGTGCGACGACGATCGACCTCGACTGGTTCTTCGCGTAGGCGGCGCTCCGTGCGCTCCG
>JAYUYE010001008.1:0-2887 GCA_043752985.1 Myxococcales bacterium | reverse complement strand
AGTACCTTGTGGCTGCCGTGCGACGGATCGTTCTGCTCGTCCATCAGGCGCGCGCCCTCCATCAGGAGGTGGGTGGTCGAGACGGCGATGCGATCCGCGCCCTCGACGAGACACGCCGTGAACTCGAACTCGCCGGCGCCCCAGGTCAACAGGTAGTAGACGCAATCGGCATCGACCGGCTCCTCGGTATCGTCGAGGCGGGCGTGAACGACCTTGCCCTCGCGCACGAGGATCTGACCCGACGGTCCGTTCGGTGCACGCAGCTGGAGCAAGCCGGTCTTGCGCTCCATCTCGATCAGCACGAGCAGCGAGGACAGCCCCACCTGTGAGAGGTCGCCACGCAGGCTCGAACCGCCGAGCTGCTCGCGGGTTTCCTGGACCACCATCTGCGTACGGCGCAGCGTCTTGGCGACGCGGAGGTCGAGCTCCTCGAACCGGAACGGTTTGCTCACGTAGTCATCTGCGCCGAGCCGGAAGCCACGGATCCGATCGTCCTCGGACGACAGCGCGGTCAAGAAGATCACGGGCAACATCGCGAGCTCGCCGTGCGAGCGCAGCTGACGGACGAGTGACCAGCCGTCCATCTTCGGCATCATCACATCGGTGATCAACAGGTCGGGAGTTCGTGCGAGCGCACGCTGCAGAGCGTCCTCGCCGTCGACCGCGGTCTCGACGCTATAGCCCCGCTTCTCGAGCACGGTCGCGACCATGCGCAAGATCCACGCATCGTCGTCGGCAACCAGTACATGCGGGGCCATGCAGTAGCGTCGTAGGGTAGCGTGTCAGCGTTCGCCTGCGCAACTCACGGGGCGGTCGCCGGGGGAGGCCCCGGGTGCGGCGCGGGAAGGGCCTCGCGAACGGTTGCCACCGTCCAGGCCCCCCGCTCCCGAACGCAGACGCGCCCGTCGCGGAGCGCGATGACCGCACGTCCGGAACTATCGAGTGCAACTCCCACGGCGGCCCCGGTGATTGCTGCGGGCAGGGCGTCACGGACGAGCTTGGTCCCGGTGAGCGTGATCAGCTCCAGGGCACCGCGGCTCGCGCTGACGGCGATGAGGCTGTCAGCTGGCCCGCTCGCTGCAGTCACGATCTTCACGCCTTCGGGAAGGGGCGTCGACTTGCCGGTGGTCAGGTTGACGGCGGCACGCTCCATGAGGGCCCAGCGATCGCTGACGAGCCGATCGACCCGCCGCGGTACGCGCTTGATCGCGGTGAGCCGAGCGCCGTCGACGCGGAACAGGCCGCGGTCGAGCGCGATCACGACCGTCTTGCCCGCGGCGATCGCGAGGATTGGCGACGGCGCGAGGGCGAGCTTGGTCGGCTCGCCGGACGCTGCCTTGTCGATTGCGTAGAGCTGGCGACCGATGGCGGCGACCGCGCGCGACCCGCCGCTCATCGCGGCCTTGCCCTTCTGAATGATCCGGATCGCGGTCCAGCCGTTGGGGGCGAGGCGGAAGATCACGCCGTCGCCGAGCGCGACGATCTGGCCGCCGGCACGGCCGGTCACGGAGATCCGGTCGGCGGTGCTGATCGCCTGATCGCGGACCCAGCCTCCGGCGCCATCGGGCTCGAACACCTGGCCGGTCGGGCCGAGGGGGACGGCCTTGCGAGCATCGTCGCCGGGCGGCGGTGCGAGAGCGGCGAGCTGGAGGTTGGCGGGACCGGGCGGCGTGCGGTCGGCGCGCGCGGGCGCAGCGTTGAGAAGCGCGAGGGAGAAGAGCAGCACGCTCGCGTGGAGTCGGCCGCTCGCGGGTGATCCATCCCTCGCGTCGGATCCATCCCTCGCGTCGGATCCATTCCTCGCGTGGAATCCGCTGCTCGCGCGACTGCTACTCGCCTTTGTGCTCTCGGAGCTAGAGCCGCCAGGACTCCAGGCCGCCAAGAGGTTGGGCGGCTTCGCCGACGACTCGCGCCGGTCGAGCACGAGCCGCATCTACTTGGTCGCGGATCCGCTGCCCGTCGCCGCGCCCGAACCCGTCGCCGCGCCCGAACCCGTCGTCGTGCCCGCTGCGATCGCAGAGCCCAGACCGGAACCTGCGGACGCGCCGGCCGAGCCCATCGCGGAACCCGAGCCCGTCGCGGAACCCGAGCCCGTCGCCGAACCCGCTGCCGAACCCATGCCCATGCCGGTCGGGATCCGCATGAAGTCGCAGCCGCGAAGGTCATCGACCGACTTCGCCGCGATGGCGCAGTCGACGGCCTTCTTCTTCGAGCCGCCCTTGCAGCGCCGAACTTCACCCTCGATGTCCGAGTCGTGCGCGAGGTGCTCGGTGCCGAGCAGCAGCTGCATGTTCGCGATCGCCTTGCGGCAATCGCCCCCCGACGGCTTGTTGCAGCCGACGACGGAGAGCACGAGAGTGAGGCCGAACAGAAGACGAATCATGACCAGTCCTTCGCCGCCGACTCTACCAGCTCGCGTGCCCGGTCGAGATCCTGGCCGGTGTCGATCTCACGCCACTGGCCATCGATCAGGACGGGCTCGACGCGGACGCCGCCGTCGATGAGCGTCTGCCAGAGATCGGTCTGATACGCGTTGCGATAGGTCTGGGCGCGCTGGAAGGGCTCGTGCTCCCGACCCGCGAACCTGGCGGTGAGCTGATCCATCGTGTTGGCCACGGTCGCGGCGCCGCGAGCGCCGAGGCGAGCCAGGCCGATGTACTCGCCGATCGCCGCGGGAACGGGGAGGGCGCGCTTGCCGACCCGCGCGACCGATCCGTCGTGCATCAGGTCGGAGACCTCGCCTTCGTCGAGCGGGTGCTCCGTGCGGCCCTCGTAGATCGAGCGGAAGTCGCGGTCGATGACGAGCCCGATCTCGGCAGTCGAATCGGCGGCGGCGCGAGCCACGGCAGGCGTGAAGATGATGTCGGAGTAGGTCACGTACGTCGGC
>JAYUYE010001007.1:0-7218 GCA_043752985.1 Myxococcales bacterium | reverse complement strand
CTCGCAAGCTCCATGATGACTGCCGGCGCTCGGCTGGTCGCCCGGCCTACGGGCAGGAGCTCGGCGACAAGGCGGCGATCGGTGTCACCGCGAACGTCGACGGCGCGGCGGTGAAGATCAGCGGGCTCGTGTACGGCGCGACCCCCATCGAGCCGCGCCCGATCCCGGCGGGCGCCCACGAGGTCGAGCTGACGAAGGCTGGGTACCTGCCCGCGAAGCGGTCGGTGACCGCACTTTCCGGCATCGTCACGGACGTCGAGATCGACTTGGCGCCGGACCCCGAGGCCACCGGTCGCGCGGAGGGCAGGGGGAAGGTCGTCACCCGGGCGACAGGTCTACTCATCGTGAAGCGGCTCTCGGTTGCCCACCCGACCGTCGCCGACGCGAACAGCGATGGCTTCTTCATCGAGGTCTTGATCGATGGCGCGCTGCGGTCACGCCCATCGAGTCCGAACGCGGAGGTCGATCCGCGCTACGACCTCGCCCCGGGAATCCACGTGGTCGAGGTGCGGAGCGCCGGCGCGGACCCATGGAGGCGGCGCGTTCGGGTCGTGGCGGATCAGACCGTGGAAGTCGAGGTCACCCCGGTGATCACGGTTCGGCGCGAGCGGACGCGGGCCCGAGGGTTGTGGCTCATCGGCGGCGGGGGCGCGCTCGGCGGGTTCGGTAGTGCTGCGCTCTATCATGACTGGAACGTGCTAGCGGCCGCGTCATTCGGCGGCGCTGCCATCGCGATCGGAATTGGTATCTGGGCGTACGCCCGCGGCCAGCGCCCTGATCTGACGGGGCCCCCGCCGCTCGCGCTTGTTTCCGTCGAGGGCGGGGTGATCGCGACCACCGGCGTCGGCTTCTAGACTTCCGGGCGAGCAGCTGGCTATCATCTGCAGCGGATGGGGTCGCACGACGTGCGTCTATGGGCAGGGATCCTGCTCGCGCTGGCAGCGACGGCTGGCTGCGTGGAAGGCGCGCGCGGTTCGAACCTCGAGCTCGATCTATCGCGCGCAACACCGGCGCAAGCATCGGCGGGCGCGATGCCGAATCCGATGCAGCTGCCGTCGAACGCCCACTACGCGCTGTATGCGATCCAGTCGGGCGACGATCGCGATCGCCTGTTCGAGATCGATCGCTTCGAAGTACATCCGATCGTCGACCTGACGTCGCCGTGCTTCATCGATGTCGGCGACCACGTGCGGTTTCCGGGGCTTCACGTCAGCCAGTTCGCGGCGCAGGTCGCGATCGATACCGGGATCCCCGACTACAAGAACCCGCCCGACGGCGCGACCGAGCAGCAGAAGATCGACGCCGCGACCGCCGCCCAGCGGATGACGAACATCACGGCTCTCGGTGGCAACAGCGGCATCAAGGTCGTGACGTCGCAGTCGACGAGCCGCTATCCGACGGTCGCCGCGGACTGCACGAGCGACGGCATCCCGCCTGCGATGTGCGTCGACCAGGTTGCGAATGCGCGCCGGCTCGCCGTGTGCCAGGCCGCATGGGCCGCGGACCCCGCGTTCTGGGAAGGCACGGATCGGATTCTGACCTCGCCACTCGCCGGCACCACGCTCGGCCTCGTCGATGGTCTGAACCCGGTCAACCAGGCACCGGTCGGCGGTGCGCAGTTCTTCGTCGACGAGGATCTGACCGGCATGGACGCCTTCGCGATCTACTGGCGACTCGATGACGCTGCCGAAGGTCCGGGGACGCTCTTGATGTACGGCACTCCGACGGTGCCGTCGCCCACGCGCGGCGTCATGCACGTGCAACTGCACAGCCTGTCGAGCCCGAGCCTGAGCGCCGATCTCGCGATCTTCGCGGACCTCGGTCAGGACGACGTCAATTTCTGAGGATCCCCATGCACCATCGAACCAAGATCCTCATTGCATGTGGGCTGCTCGCGCTGGCCGAGACGAGCTGCAAGACCACCGACTGCGGCGACGGCACGATCGAGCGCAACGGAACGTGTGTTCCCGCCGACGAGGTCGTGGGCAACGCGATGTGCGGTCCGTTCACCGAGCTACAGGGTGATCGGTGCGTGCCGATGTTCCCGCCGACCGAGTGCGATCCGGGCTCGACGATGGCCGACACCGACCCGACGACCGGTGTCACGACGTGCATCGGTACGGGCACGCTGGCCGGTTGCAGTGGCGCGTTCGCGTGTCCGGCGCCTGCTACGGGCAAGCAGACAATCTGCGGCCAGCTCTACGACTTCGAGAACAACGCGCTGTTCCAGGGCGCGACGCCGACCGGCGTGCAGTGCCCCGCCACGCCCACCGCCGACGGACCCTGCGCGCTCGGCATCCGCGCCTTCGATGCGGTCGAGTTCGCGATGAATCCCGCGACCGCCGTGCCGCGCACCACCGGCCCCGTCTACATCGATGACTGCGGCCGCTATCGGATTCCCGACATCGATCCGGGCACGAGCCCGTTCATCGGCCTTGGCATCGACGATGCGCTGCCCGCGAATCGCGGTCCGGGCGGCGTCACCAACGTCGTCGGCGTTGCCACGCCGAAGCTGGTCGATATGACCACGCGCGACTTCGAAGCGTTCATCGTGAAGATGTCCACCACCACGAAGTGGCAGACCAGCGGCGGTCCCGGCATCGCCTCCGGTTACTACGCGATGACGTTCCGCGCGGGCAGCACCGGCCAGACGCCGAAGGCGGGCGTCGTGGT
The DNA here is from genome assembly GCA_043752985.1 of Myxococcales bacterium. Lineage (GTDB taxonomy): Bacteria > Myxococcota_A > Polyangia > Haliangiales > Haliangiaceae > JABFXX01. The sequence goes on along the minus strand of JAYUYE010001007.1, from coordinate 4,545 downwards.
CGTCAACCAGGCGATGGGCCCGATCATGGCGAACGACTTCTACTTCATGCTGACGCAGACCACGCGCGAGACCGTCGATGGCGCGCAGAACTTCACCGGAGCAAACGGCACAGCGCTCGTCGCCGGCGCGAGCCTCTCGCACGGCGGGTACTCGGGTGTGATGGGTGGGCTGCCCGCCGAGTGCAAGTGGTCGGGACACCCGGGCGTCACGCTACCCGGCATCGTGTTCATCCAGATCCTTCGCCCCGTGAACCAAACGGGCATGACGTGTCCGCTCTGAACAAGCTCTTCTTACTCGCAGTAGCAACGGCCACGTCGACCGCGGCGGCCGAGCCGACGAGTGGCGTCGACGGCGCGCTGTTCCGCAGCTCGTACGACCTCAACGGCGTGTTCGGCGTCGAGGGCGCGCGGCTGATGCCGAAGCGCGATCTGTCGTTCAAGATTCTGATGAGCTACGCGCGGTCGCCGATCGACATCGCGGTGCCGGGCGTCGGCGATGCGAGTCGCGATCGGATTCTCGATTACGTCGTCACGCTCGACATGGCGTTCGGCCTGTCGATCACCGACAAGATCGCGCTCGGCCTCGACGTCGCCGCGTACCGCACCGCGACCGGCGATGGCTACGGCGTCCGCGGTCGCTACATGAGCGGCGGCACCGTTGCCTCGAAGTCGACGGGCCTGATCGCGTTGCGATCCTTGTCGAACATCGATCCGTCGGCGACCTCGTCGAACGCGGAGCTCGGCGATGGCATCGCGGGTCCGCTCGATGCGCGGGTCGGCCTCAAGTACGCGCTGTTCGCCGGCCCCAACGTCGCGATCGCCGCGGTCGGCTCGGTGTTCTTGCCGTTCGGCGAGGACGAGATGCTGCTCGGCGATCAGAACCTGGTGTTCGAGCCGAAGCTCGCGGTTGCATGGCGGCAGAATCGCGTCCGTTCCACCCGCGTGGTCGGCAACGTCGGCGCGCGGTTCCGGCAGCGCAGCGTGCTCGAGGCGTACGACGCCACCGATCCGATGGCGACCGAAGCGGACGCGCAGGTCGTGCTCGATGTTGGCTCCGAGCTCGTCGTCGGGCTCGGCGCCATCTACGAGATCACGCCGCGCGTGTTCGCCGCGCTCGAGGCGCAGGCGTTCATCCCGCTTCCCGAGGGTGCGTCGTTTGGATCGTGCCGTCGCTACAGCGGCGCGCGGTGCTCCACCATCACGAGCTCCGACTACTACGGCAGCGCCAAGGCAGGTGACCTCACCGGCCTGGTGACGCTCGGCGCGATGCTCCGCGTGTCCGCCGATGTCACCGCGAACATCATGATCGGTAGCGGACCCGGCGGCGCGCGCGGCGACGACTTCCGGTTCACGACCGGAATCATCTGGGCGCCGCAGCCGGCGGGTGCATCGGCACCGGGCCGTGCGGATCGCGATGGCGACGGGATCCCGGACTCCGTCGACGGCTGCAGCGAGGAGTCCGAGGATAAGGACAGCTATCAGGACGAGGACGGCTGCCCGGATCTCGACAACGACGGCGATGGCATCGCGGACACCGACGACCAGTGCCCCGACGAAGCCGAGGACAAGGACGGCTTCAAGGATGCCGACGGCTGCCGCGAGGATGACAATGATGCCGACGCCGTGCCCGACGCCGCCGACCGCTGCCCGGATCAGGGCGAGGACCGCGACGGCTTCGAGGACGAGGACGGCTGCCCCGATCAGGACAACGATGGTGACGGCTTTGCCGACGCGGGTGATCGCTGCCCCAACGACGCCGAGACCGTCAACGGCATCGATGACGACGATGGCTGCCCCGACGTCCGGGGCACCACCGGTCCCGAGGAGCGCGCCGATCGGATCGACCTCAAGGGTGGCCAGATCGGCTTTGCCCGCAACGCGGCCACCCTGACCGCGCCAGGCAAGCAGCTGCTCGCGCAGGTCGCTGCGATCATCAAGAGCCGCAAGCTGTCGATCCGCATCGAGGTCCACGTTCCGCTGGGAACCAAGGCCAAGGGCGCAGCGGCGATCACGGCGCAGAAGAAGAAGGACAAGCAGCTCGCGCAGAATCGCGGCCGCGTAATCCTCGATTACCTCGCTTCGCAAGGCGTTCCGGCGCAGCAGCTCCAGGCGGTCGGCATCGGCTCGGACCGTCCGCTCGGCGCCGCAGGTCCGACCGACCCGGTCAACGAGCGCATCGATCTCATCAAGGCTCAGCAGGGAGGTGCGCCGTGAAGAGGATCGCAGCGTTCGTCATCCTCGCCGCCGGCACCGCGCACGCGCAGGACGTCATCGACATCGAGGTGCCGACGGTCGTGATCGAGCAAGGCGATCAGACCACCGGAGTCGCCGACGACGAGCTCGATCTCGCCAACATCGTGCAGAGCGCCGCGAAGGGCGTCACCACGGTGCAGGAGGCGCCGGCGATCGTCACGGTCATCACGCCCGACGAGATCCGCGATCGCCAGTTCCAGGACCTCCCATCGCTTTACGACACCGTCCCGGGCTGGGCGCGGTCGAGCCTCGGCAATGGCGTGTTCCCGATCCCGCTGGTGCGCGGGCAGGGGCAGGCCGTCCAGTTCCTCCACGACTCGGTCTCGATGTTCGACCCGTTCGTCAACATCCCTTCCGCGATGCGACATCAGCCGATGGAGCTGATCAAGCGCGTCGAGATGATCACGGGCCCGGGAGGCGTGCTCTGGGGATCGAACTCTCTGCTCGGTATCCTCAACGTGATCACGAAGGATGCCGAGGACGTCGAGGGCATCGAGACCGGTGGCGCGCTCGGTCACGGCGCCGGCGATCGCATGATGGCGCGCGCCTACGTGATGGCCGGTGACAGCGATCTCCTCGGCGGCAGGCTCAAGGCGTTCGTCCACGGCAGCGTCGAGACCTATCAGGGACCCGAGCAGAAGTTCCCGATGCTCCTGTTTCACGGAGCCTTGCCGCAGCCGAACTCCTCGAACATCTATGGGCCGCTTGCCAGCACCGATCAGGCGCAGTCTCTGATCGCGACGTTCTCGGCCAAGCTCACGTTCGGCCGGTTCCAGCTCCGGGTCTCGGCACCGCTCGGTCGCCGCTACACGCCGGCCGGCCTCTCCGGCAACCCGTCGCGTGAAGACCTACCCGAGGACGCGCGCTGCCCGAACGATCTCAGCGATCCGAGCTGCAACGACCCGCTGAGCAAGAGCCGACTCAACCGCATCGACGTCTTCGATCGCTACGCCGTCGCCGAGTTCCGCGACCGGTTTGCCGACGACAAGGCCGGCATCACCGCACGCGCGTACTTCATGCAGTTCGTGCGCGGCTTCGGTCCGCTCCAGGTTCTCTCGCCGTCGCCGCTGATCCGCGGTGGACTGGCGTTCCAGGCCGACCTCACGAGCTACCGTGCCGGCGGCGCGATCGACGGTGACGTCGAGCTAACGCGCAAGGTCCGCGTTCTCTACGGTGCCGAGGCGTTCAACGAATTCAAGCCCGAGAACGTCACGCGCTCTCGCCAGGGCGCGGGCACCGAGTCCGAGGTCCCGGCGCCCTACGATCTCACGCGACTACCGGTGCTCTGCCCGCGCCAGTGGGATCCCGAAGCGATGGCGCTCGTCCCGGTCACGAACTGTCCGCTGACGTTTGCGTTCCCCGCCGATCGCGCCGTGCTCGGTGCCTACGTCAATCCGCAGTACCGCCCGAACAAGCGCCTGATCTTCGATCTCGGTGGTCGTCTCCAGGTCGCGCCCGACACCCTCGGCCAGATCTCGTATCCGCTCAACACCACGATCGCCGGCACCGTCGTCTGGAACTTCATCAAGAACTGGCACCTCAAGCTCAACTACGCCCAGGGCTTCAGGCCACCCGTCTTCAACAACACCGCCGCGAACGGCGAGGGCGTCCAGATCGGTGGTAACCCGAACCTCTCCGTCGAGACCTCGGACGCGGCGCAGGTCGAGGTCAACGCCCGGATCTGGAAGGGCGAGCGCCGGATCCGCGAGCTCTCGTTCCGCTTTGACGGCAGCTACACGCGCATCAACAACCAGATCCTCATCAGCTCCGGCAAATACATCAACAGCGGCGAGCGCGGCATCGCCTCTGCCGAGTTCCTCGGCAAGCTCTACGTCCAGGGCGGCCACCGCATCGAGCTCGGCTACACCTGGCTCCGCGCCGACGACACCGAGCGCGGCCGCCAGCGCAACCTGCCCGAGCACTGGTTCAATCTCGCGACCGTGTTCTCGCTCGTCACCAACAAGCTGTCGGCGACCACGAACCTCAAGGTCACGGGCGCCGCCGAGGATGCGAATCGCCTCGTCGAGTATCGGAACTCGTCCTTCGACGAGATGGGCGAGCCCATCAATCCGGTCACCGTCGAAGCGAGCGACATGGTCATGGACCGCCTGCCGCCGGTCGCCGAGCTGACCCTCGGCCTCCTCTATCAGCCCACGCCGAAGTTCCTGGTGCGCGCGACCGTCTACAACGCGCTCGTCGGCCACTACTACTACTCCGACGTCTTCGCTGACTACGAGCCGCACCTCGAGTACCTGCCGAACCCGACCGAGGGCTTCCGTGCGTATGTCTCGG
>JAYUYE010001006.1:0-2890 GCA_043752985.1 Myxococcales bacterium | reverse complement strand
CAAGCAGCGGCGTCAGCTTCTTGCCGGCGACGTCGTACTGGTAGACCTCCTGCTGCGTGTTGCCGAGCTCCTTGACCAGCAGCCAGGTGTCGCCGCGGTGGTCCGCGATCGACCACAGCCCGGCGGTATCGAACACGAGCTCCTTTTTCGCGGCAGCGAGATCATAGCGATAGATCGCGTATGACGCGGACTCGATGTCGTTCGCTTTGAAGTAGAGCGACTTCGAGTCATCGGTGATGAACTGCAGCGAGGTCTGGACCTTCGGCGTGTGCTGCACGACGCGCAGCGCGCCGCCATTCGGATCCATCAGGTACACGCCGGGGTTCTCCGCTCCGCCGACATCACGGCTGAGCACCACGAACGAATCGTTCGGCGCGATTGCGGCCACGCCGGTGCGGTCTTCGCCGCCGGTCAGCTGGACCGGGAACTTCATCGCGCCGTCCTGTCGCCAGACCTGTGGCGAGCCCGTGATCGACGACGTGTAGAACATCCGTTCGCCCTTGGCGGTGATCGCACCGGCCCCCGTGCCGCGGACATCGAGCATGGCCTGGATCCGGCGCGACACCTGCGAGTCGAGCGGAGGCGCCACGAACTTCGCGACGTCCTCGGCGGACACGCTGTCCGCGCCAAGCCCCGTGTAGCCGGCTAGCCTCGTGGGCTCGATCCGCTTGACCGGACGGGGCGAGTCGTACGGTGACGCTGCGGGAGGTTTGTTCGCAGCGCTATCCGCGGATGCCAACGACGACGCGACGCACAACGCGAACAAGGTCCACCGGGTCATCCGGTGAACCTATCACTCACGCCCCGGGCGGGGACCTACATCTCGACGTGGCCGCGGTGCTCGCGCTCGAGCGCGCGCTTCAGCTTGTCGAGCGCCGAGTTCTGGATCTGACGGATGCGCTCGCGAGACAGGTGGTACTGGTCACCGATCTCGCGGAACGTGCGCTCCTCGTCGTCGCCGAGCCCGAACCGCTTGGTCAGCACATCGGCCTCGATCGGCGAGAGGTGGTGCAGGAGGCGCTTGACCTGACCGGTCAGCGTGTCCGTCGTCATGTTGTCCTCGGGCGAGTGCTCCTCGGAGTTCGGATCGGCCATCGTATCGCCGAAGCTGCGATCGTCGTCATCGTGGACCGGCCGGTCGAGAGACATCGGCTGCCCCATGATGTAGCGATGCATCTGGTTCAGCTTCGCGAGCGGAACCCGCGCAGCCTTGGCCAGCTCCTGCGGCGTGGGCGGACGACCAAGCTCTCCGACGAGACCTTGGCGAACCTTCTCGAGCTGCTGCTGCGCCTCGAGCATGTGCACGGGGATCCGGACCGCACGCGCCTTGTCAGCGAGTGCGCGACCAATCGCATGACGGATCCACCAGCACGCGTAGGTCGAGAACCGCAGACCGCGGCGATAGTCGAACCGCGATACCGCGTGCATCAGGCCGAGGTTGCCTTCCTGAATCAGGTCGGCGAGCGGCATGCCACCGCGATCGTAGCGCCGCGCCATCGTGACGACGAGACGCAGGTTCGCGCGCACGAACTCGTCGCGCAGGTTCATCGAATCGCGGTGCGACTGGCGGACCTCGTCGAAGAACGTTCCGGCATCACGCGCGCCGCCATCGACCCACCAGGTGTCCTGGCCGGCAAGCGACGCTTCGCGGGCGCGGAGCAGCTCGCGAATGACGGCATCGATGTGCACGCGATCGAGGTCGAGTGCGCGCATCTCCTTCGCGGCGTCCTTGGCCGCCGCGGCCAGCTTCTTGGCAAGCTTCGGATCTTTCTGCGCCTTCTTCGTCTTCAACATCTCGTCGAGAATCTTCTGCAGCTTGACGAACTTCGTCGGCTGCTCGAGGTTGGGCTCGACGATCGCGAGCAACGGACGCACGACCTCTGGCCGTGAGAACACGCGCTCCCACGTCAGGATCTCGGTGTCCTCGATGCCTTGCGAGAGCTCGCGCTCGTCTTCGGGCGTGAGGAGCTCGTGCTCCGCGAGCTGGCGGAAGTACGCTGCGAGATGATCGTCGGAATCCGGCGAGCGCATCGCACGCACGACCTTCACCGGCGCCACCACGGCCGCGGACGCTCCGGGGGCGAGCGGGGCCGCCACAGCGCCGGGGGCGGATGTGCGGTTTTGACGTGAGCCCATGGCGGCACGAGAGCGAGGCTGCGCCGTGGCCGTAACTGATCGACGCGAATCGCGCAGCGGTCGACTAGCAGAATGGGTGATCGCCATGGCGTTACTCCTGACCTTCGTGATGTGACGTCGTTTGGATCCGAACCGTTGCATCTTCGTTCTGCATTCCTTCAGAGGAGTACGAACGAGGACACATGACCCTGACCCGTGCACGATGCGCACCGAATCGAGTCGGCGTACCTCGTCGATGAGGTAGGTGCAGATCGGCCCAAACAGAATCAGCTGCTTGGCGAGGTCACCGTCTCCCGAGGGCGGAAACCGGCGACCGGGCACTCTAGGACGGTGTGCTGTTTTGGCAAGCCAGAACTGATCGCGGTGTCAGCCCGACCGACATTCGTCGACGAAGCGACAGGTCTGCGACAGCGTGATGAGCGCCGCGGACCCGCGTGTCATTGCCGCACTACGCCGATGTTTTTTCGGCAGCTGTCGTACCGTTTTCCGCACCCAGGAGGCGCAGTAAACGGTCGAGCAGCGCGGCCTGATCCGGATGGATGATCCGGCGCGCGCGCGTGATCTCGATGAACTCGACCTTGTCGACTTCCCACGACGCGCACCGGGGCGCAGCACCCTCGGGTGCCTGAGCGGCGTACGCGTGAACTCGCTTTTGGGATCGCGTGTAATCGACAAAGCCGACGTCGACCAGCGGTCCCCCGATGTCGAGCCCGGTCTCCTCGAGGGTCTCGCGGCGGGCAGCCGCTTCGAGTGT
>JAYUYE010001005.1:0-2890 GCA_043752985.1 Myxococcales bacterium | reverse complement strand
GACCCTCGCGGTCGACGATCCCGCCACGTGGACCGAGTCCTGGAACGAGTTCGCCCACGTCGGCAGCGTGGCCGAGGCACAGGTCGACATCATGGCGGCGGCGCTCGCCTGCGGGATCACCCACGTGGGGACGATGGCGTTCGGGTCCGTCGCCGCAAACCTCGGCCACCCGCACGTCGACGCCGCCGACTGGCTGCATGCCATCTCGCACGAGACGGGCAGAGACGCGGCAGGGCAAGCGCGCACCGCCGAGCTGGTCCGCGTGCACCGCTGGTACAACGAGCTGCTCGCGCGCCTGCTGGACAAGCTCGCCGAGACGCCGGAGAGCGACGGCTCGACCGCGCTCGACCACACGCTCGTGCTTGCGGTCAACGAGCTGAGCCAAGGCGTCTACCACACCCACCAGAACATGCCGTTCTTCCTCGCCGGCGGCGCCGGCGGCGCGCTGCGCACCGGCCGCTACGTGAAGACCGACCGGTCGCACAGCGACCTGCTGCTCAGCGTCTGCCACGCGATGGGCCTCGAGGACCTGGACACGTTCGGCGATCCGGCCCTGTGCGGCGGTCCCGTCCCCGACCTGACCTGAAGTTTGACCGCAGACGCTCCCGTCGCCTCGCTCCGCATTTCCGGTCACACCTCCATTCGCCGGCGGCACCGACATGGCGCTGTGATCGGACCTGCTGATCATCGATGACCTCACCAAGCCAAGTTCGGCTGGTGATGGCACACCTTCAGCTGCCCCAGCGCGATCTGCACGCCCAGGCGGGCCCGTCGCCGGGCGAAGCGTGCTGGAAGTGGACCGCGGAGCAGGTCGGGATCGAGCGGCAGGTGTCGAAGCTCGGGACGGCGCGGCAGTAGCCGAACGAGCCTCCGGTGATCAGCAGCGCGACGACGACCACCAGCAACGAGGACAGGGCGAGGATTCGACGCATCGTGTGGTCCGGGCCTGCACGGGCAAATCGCGGGAGGGAGCGACCGCACCGACCGCCCCCAGTCCCTCGTCGTTTGCGACTCTACGCGGTCGGCATGCCCGTCCGCCGCCGCCATTCCGTATACGTTCCGGCGCCGCAGCGGGCGATCATTCCGTCGATGAGGAATCTGTTCTGGTGCCCGCCGCGATCGCGCTGCTGGCCGCGGCGCTGTCCCACGGCTGCGGCTCGTCGAAGGACGGCAAACCGTCGCCCACGTCGACCGCCGCCCCGCCGCCGAGCGGCGCGACGGTCGACCGTTTCTGCCACCAGACCGACAAGGGGCGGTGCCAGTCATCCCGTCTTGCGGTCGGGTACGAGGCGGGGCGCGTGGAGCTCGACTGCGACAAGCGGGTGGAACCTGGAACCAGACGCCGTGTGCGACGGCGGTCCTGGTCGGACGCTGCGTCGCCGCAAGCAAGCTGAGCACCACCTTCTTCTCGCCGCCTCGATGGACCGAGGAGAGCGCACGCGCCACGTGCGCCCGGCCCGCGACCTGGAAGCCGGGGACGAAGTGATCGGAGTCGAGGAGGTCGACGGGCGGCGATCGCGTCGATGAGATCGCCCCACGACACACGGTGACCTTGCCGCGTGCAGCGGTCAGGCCGGCCGACGCTCGATGACCGCCTCGACGCCCTCGAGCGCCAAGGCGGCGCGCAGTTTCTCGATCACGACCTCCTCGACTCGCTCCTCGAGATCGACGAACGCACCGGCGACGTTGGCCACGACCCAGCCCTTCTGCTTCTCGACGACGTTCTGAACGTTGGTGATGACAATCGTGATCATGCGTCAGCGTAGCTGCTGCTGTCTCGATGGCCGAGGAATACGCTGCCGGATCGTGCCGATGCGCCATCACCTCTATCTGTCTCCCGGGATGTTCGGCTTCGGCCGGCTCGGCTCGTACAACTACTTCGGCCATGTCGAGCGCGAGCTGACAGCGCGGTTCGCCGACGCCGGTCACGAGCTCGTGGTGCACGTGATCAACGATCTGCCGACCGCCTCGATCCGCCGGCGCTCGACACGACTCGCGGAGACGGTCACCCGCACGGTATCGGCGGGTGCGGCGATCCATCTGCTGGGCCACTCGACCGGGGGCATCGACGCGCGCCTCGTCGCGTCGCCGTCGACATGCTCGATCCCCGACGAGCAGCTCGCGTGGCTGCCGCAGCTGCGCAGTGTGACCACGATGAACACGCCGCACCACGGCACGCCGCTCGCGAGCTTCTTCGCAACCTCTCAGGGTCAACACCTGCTGGCCGCGCTCTCGATGCTGACGTTCGCGGGCCTGACGGTCGGGGCGCGGCCGCTGCGTGCGATGAGCGTGATCCTCGGCTTCCTGCGTGGCGGCGACCTCGGGATCCCGCTCAAGCTGGTGATGCTCGATCGTTCGGTGGCGATGCTCGGCGGCATGCTCGAGGATGCGACGGGGCCGGATGTCCGCGTGTACCTCACGGCGATCGAGGAGGACCAGGGCTCGATGCTGCAGCTCAGCCCCGAGTCGATGGACCTCGTCACCGCCGGGTTCAACAACCGGCCGGGCGTGCACTATCAGTCGACCGCGTCGATGTCTCCCAGCCCGGCACCGCGCAAGTGGGCCGCCACCCTCGGGCATCCCCTGCGTGCCGCGTCGCTCGCGACGTTCTTCGGCCTCCACCAGCTGACGGCGAACATCGACGAGCGCTACCCGTGCGCCACGATGCGGGACGAGACCCCGTGTGCGGGCGACGCCGTCGAGGCGCAGCTGATCGCTGCATTCGGGCGCACGCCGACCCTCGAGGACAACGACGGCGTCACCACCCTGCGCTCTCAGCTGTGGGGTCACCTCGCGTGGGTAGGCCTCGGCGACCACCTCGACGTGCTCGGGCACTACCGCGACGACGACGCGGGGGATGACGTGGCGCCCGAACTGCGCCACCGCGACT
>JAYUYE010001004.1:0-7224 GCA_043752985.1 Myxococcales bacterium | reverse complement strand
AGCACTAGCGGCGACGGCGACGCGCGAAGAGAGCCAGCACGCCGAGACCGAGCACGAGTGATCCGCCGCGCGGCGCACCGGCGTCGCAGCACCCGGTCTCACTCTTCTTGGGCGGACCATCGATCGCGGGCGGCGCATCGACGAGGCCACCACACACCGCGGGTGGACCCGTGACACCGAACTGCTGCGCGAGTGCCGGCCACTGCGGCTCGCACTCGGTGTGTGTGGTCGTGCCCGCCGGGCACTGCAGCGCGCCTGCAAGCTCGACGAACCGGAACAGCTTCTGCCACGACACCGGGTTGTTCGTGCGGCCGACCGCCATGTAGTCGGGCTGCCAGTTCGACGCGCAGCCGACGAGCTCGCCATTCGCACGCTGCGCGAGACAGCCGAGCTGCGGAGGCGCGACGTCTGCGCCGTTCGGACGGGTCTCGCCGAGCTTCGCGAACGGACCCTCGCCGCCGACTTTTGACTCGAACGTGCCGCTCGCGATCGTCGCGGCGAGCACGGTGCCACCTGTTAGGAACACGACGTCGCGGATCGGATCGGTGGTCGCGAGCACCTCCGTGAACGTCTCGCCTCCGTCGGTCGATCGGTACAGGCGATCGCCCTTTGGCGGGTTGGCTTCGAGCGAGGTCAGGAAGAAGTGGTCAGGGTTCGTTGGATCGACGGCGCTGACGTAAACCAGCGGCGTGCCGCCGTACTGGATCGTCGGGGGCAGCAACTTCTCGGTCCACGCGGCACCCGCGTTATCGGTACGCTTGAGAAACGCGCGCGCGGTCGGTGCGACCTGATAGCCGGTCGCGTAGACGCGCATCGGATCGCTCTTCGCGACCTTGATGCTCTTCCACCAGATCGTTGCCGACGGAAGGCCGCGCGGAACGAACGTGACGCCGTTGTCGGTCGAGCGGTAGACGTCGTTCGCGCCGGCGCTCTCGGCGGTTGCGACCCAGACGTCGCCGGTCGGAGCGATATCGATCGCGTCGATCCAGCGCTCGGCGATTCGCGCCGGATCTCCGGCTGGCAGCTCGGAGGTCGCGCTGGTCCAGGTGCAGCCACCATCACGGCTGACGCGAAGGCCGGTGAAGGTCGTCGCGAAGATCGTCCCGTCGACCGCGATCGCGTACTTCGGATCGAACTCGCCGCCGTAGCCGATCGCCTTCTCGCACACCCAGCGAAACGTGCAGCCCGCGTCGCGGCTGACGAGCAAGCCGAACGTAGACCGCACGAGGAGCGTCTGGTCGTCACCGGGTTGCAGGAACACGCCGTTGGTCGCGGGCGCGCGGCCGTTCGCCATTGCGAGCGCAGGTGCGAGCGCGCACGCGACAATGGCAGCGGTCGACCTGCGCATCACGGAACTATAGTCCGCTCGACCCAGGCGAGTGCCCCGAAATGGTGGAGGGCGAGCATGATCAAGGCGCCCACCACGCCGGCGGCGACGTCGTCGAGCACCACGCCCCAGCCACCGGGCAGGTTCTGGTCGAGCCAGCGGATCGGGAATGGCTTGGTGATGTCGAGTGCGCGGAACACGATGAAACCGATCGCGAGTGCTGCGACGCTCGTACGTGAGACGAAGGCCATGGTGACCAGGTAGCCGGCCGTCTCGTCGATCACGATGCGGCCGCTGTCGTGCGAGGCCCATGCGATGTCGGCGCGATGCGCGGCCCAGATCGCGAGCGCCGTGATCCCAGTGACGACCGCCAGGTAGTGCCACATGCCCAAGGGCGCCAGTGCCACGGCGAGCGGGATCGTCACAATCGTGCCGCAGGTTCCCGGTGCAATCGGTGAGTAGCCGGCACCGAACACGGTTGCGAGCGCCTTGGCCACACTGTTCACGCGCGAAATAATACTCGATCATGCCGAGATATCGACAGGTTCGGGGATCGGTGCCAAGGTCCGAGGTAGGACGCTGTGATCACGGCGTGTAACTGAGTTTCGGCAGTGGCTGCCGTTCAACTCGAAGGACCTTGTGGAACGGTTTTACCTCCTAGCGCCGGCCTTAGTTCTCCTCGCGGTCTTCGTGATTGGCTTTGTTGCGTTCTCGATTCTGTCGGCGAGCGGACGATTGCCACCGCTTCGCGGCGTGAAGCACAACGAGCTATTCGGTCCGTATCTCGGACGCTTCCTCGTGTGGCTGATGATTCCGGTGGAGCGTCTGCTCGTGGGTCGCGTCTCGGCGAACGCGATCACCGCGATGTCGCTGCTGCTCTGCGCGTTGACCGGCATCGCGGCCGCCACAGGTCACCTCGCGGGCGCCGTGTGGATGTACACGGTCGCCGGTATCCTCGACGTCCTCGACGGCCGGCTCGCACGGCTCAACGGCAGCCAGACTCCTCAGGGCGCGCTGTTCGACTCGGTCTCCGATCGCTGGGGCGAGCTGTTCGCGCTCACGGGCTACATCTGGTTGCTCAAGGACTCGCCCTGGATGTTCGCTGCGCTCGGCACGCTCGGTGCGTCGCAGATGGTGAGCTACACGCGCGCGCGCGCCGAGAGTCTCGGCCTCGACCTGCGCGGCGGCATGATGCAGCGTGCAGAGCGCGTCGTGCTCGTCGCCGCCGGCACGCTGGTTGCGGCATGGTACGGCGCGAATCCCGAGACCGTCGGCGCCGTCGTGCCGATCCTCGGTGGCGTTCTTCTCGTGTGCGCGGTCGCGTCGACCGGGACCGCGCTCAACCGCTGGTTCGTTGCGTATCGCGAGCTAGCGAAGCGTGGCACGCAGCCCGTGGTCATCGAGGACACGCCGCCACAGGCGCAGATCGCATTCGCGGTTCCGCAGCAGCTTCGCGACAGCGCCGAGCTCGCGCCCGCCGCACCGCGGATCTAGTCAGTCCGCGAACGTCGCGATCACGGGGGCGTGATCGCTCGCGTCCTGACCTTTGCGCGCGGTTCGATCGATCGTGCAGCTCGTGCACCGCGCGGTCATCGGCGCAGTGGCGAGGATGTGATCGATCCGTAGACCCTGATCCTTGAAGAACGAGATCCCGCGGTAGTCCCACCACGAGTACACGCCGCCCTCCGGCTTGTGCACGCGGAACACGTCGGTGAGTCCCCACGCGCGGACCTCGGCGAGCGCGGCGCGCTCCTTCGGGCTGCAGTGAAGCTGATCCTTCCACGCGGCGGGCGACCACACGTCGGCGTCGTCGGCGGTGACGTTCATGTCGCCGCACACGACCACTGGATCGGTCGGCACCGCGGTGCGCTCGAGGTAAGCGCGCAGCCGGCCGAACCACGCCAGCTTGTACGGATACTTCTCGGCGGCGAGGTCCTGGCCGTTCGGCACGTAGAGGCAGACGACACGAACGCCGTGCGTGGTCGCCGCGATCACGCGCGCTTCCTGGTCGGGCACATCGTCACCAAAGCCGCGGGTGACATCCGCGAGTGGCGCGGTCGATGCGATCGCGACGCCGTTGTAGCTCTTCTGACCGAAGGTCGCGACGTCGTAGCCGGCCTTGCGCAGTGCCTCGAGCGGGAACCCGGCGTCTTCGACCTTGGTCTCCTGGAGGCACACCACATCTGGGCGCTCGCGATCGATCCACGCGAACAGCCGGTCGTTGCGCGCGCGGATCGAGTTGATGTTCCAGGTCACGAGCTTCATACCCAGCCGAACCTACATCGGCACCATGGCGCAAACGAGCATCAGGGCTCCGCATGCAACTGCAGCCGGCTGCTTCGTGTCTCTGGGAATGAGAGCGGCCCAGGAGGTGTTGCACCACCGAGGCCGTTAGACCGTCACCCGCCGTCGCACGTCAGGACCACCATGAAGGCACCGAACGATCTGTCCGTGTGGAGCATCATCGAGCGCCTGCAGCGCCGCCTCGAGCGTCAGGGTCTCTCCACCGCAGCGGCCGATAAAGCCGTAGCGCTGGTCATCAGCCGCCTCGCGACCGCTCGCTAGCCAACTAGGTAGTCGGCAGCTCGGCGATCGTGACCTTCGGATCCAGATACTTGGCCAGCTTGCCGTGAATGTAGTCCTTCGCGCGTGAGCGCAGGAGGAACCCGGGATCCTCGCCCTTGAACTGGGCGCGACTGTTCCCGACTGACAGCTCCCCCTCGATCTTCACGAGGAGATATTTGCCCGAGAACCTCGCCCTGTTCTCGTCTTGCCACGTCACCTTGATGCCGTGCTTGTTGACGAGGTACTGGCCGAGAAGCTCGAGACGCGAGCGAGCTTCCTGGTCGGAGAGGACGTACTGAAAGTCGATCTCCATTCGTTCCCTCGATCATTTACCACGGAAACGAGTCACTTGGACTCATTCACCGTGCTGTCCTCACCCAGCACCGATCGGTCGAGGGCTCGACGCTGCGCGTCGGTGAGCTGCTGCTCGCACGCCTCGAAGGCAACGTGATCATTCGCCTCGACCAGGCACTTCCGCACCGCGCCGCTCCATTTCGACTCGCTGCACACGTGGACGATCGAGTCGCGCATCGCGGGTAGGGACTCCTCGACACCTCGCCGCATGTCGGCGCTGAGCGTCGACTTGATCAGCGAATCCTTGGTCAGCAGCAGGAACTGCTGCCCGACGGCCCCGCACGGCGGGGCATCCGCTGAACCGCGCTTGCAGGCCCCCAGCGCCAGCACTGCCGCGAGCGCGACCGGAACAACGACGCGGAGCACCTGAAGGTTTTCCGCTCGCGCGCACACTCTGTCAAGGCCGGTATAGTGCCCGCGTGTCGCCGACGCGATCGCTGCCCCTGCTCGCGCTCGCGCTTGCCGTCGCCGTGATCGTCGTTCACGCGCGGGTCGTGATCGGCGGAAAGACGTGGGATGACGTTCCCTATCACACCGAGATCGCACCCCCGCGCCTCGCGGCGGCCGAGCTCGTGCAGAGCGGGACGGTTCCGTCGTGGTGGGACGGAACGGGCCTCGGTGTGCCGCTCGCTGCCGAGCCGAGTCACGGCGCGATGTATCCGCCGCTGTGGATTGCAGCGACGTCGCGCGGTCTCGATCTCGCGATGCTTGTTCATCTCGCGTGGGCCGCACTCGGCGTCGCCGTATGGGCGCGCCGGCGCACGCCGCCTGCCACCACGGGCGTCAGCGATCCGGCGGCCCTCGTCGCCGGCCTGCTGGTGGCGACGACGGGCCTGCTGGCGAGCACGGCGCTGCGCGGCGCGCTGCCGGCACTCGCGCACCTGCCGTGGATCGGAGTGACGTCGCTGTGGCTCGCGTCCGCTGCCGCGCGGGTCGAACGCGTTCGGCGCGAACAGCCCCGCGGAGAGGATCGAGCTGCGCGGGCGGCGAACGAAACCGATTCGCGAGACGACGAAGCAACCGCGCGCGCCACCGACGCAGCTACCGGACGGCCGCACGACACGCTTCGTGCGGCGCGTGCGGATCTCTTGCGCGCGACCGCGGCGCTCGCTGCGCTGATCGGTCTCGTCGGTCTCGTCGGTGAGCTTGCCGTGCTCGTCGATGCGCTCGTACTCGCGGGCGTACTCGCGGGGCGTCGCGCGGCGTGGCGCATGCTCGCGATCTCGATCGGCGCGGGGCTCGCGATCGGCGGTGCTCAATGGATCCCGGCCATGCTCCAGCTCCCGCTCGGTGCGGGCTCCGAGCTTCATGGCTTGCCGCTGTCGCGGTTGATCGAGCTGATCGTTCCCGGCAGCTTCGGAACATCGGATCCCGAGCGCGCCGTCGCCGCGCTTGCCGGAAAGGCGCCGTGGGCGCCGAGTCTGTTCGTCGGTGCCCCGCTCCTCGCGCTCGCCGCCGTGCGCACACCGTCGGCGCGCGTGCTCGTTACGCTCGGCGTGTTCACGGTGCTCGCGCTCGTGGTCGGGCGTGGAGGTTGGCCAGCGTGGCTCGGGGCTCCCGAGCTCCAGATCGCCGCGTTCGTGCTCGTGCTCGGTGCTCATGCCGGCGCAGGCATCGACGCGCTCGCTGCGGGGCAACGCCGCGCGATGCTGGCGCTGATCGTCGCTGCGGGCTGCACGGCGATCTCCGTCGGCGCGCTCGGCGTGCTGCGCACCAAGCATCCCGACGCCGCACCCGCGATCGAGCGCGCGATCGTCGACGGGAGTATCGGCGTGGTCTGCATGGTGATCGTGATCTCGCTCGCCTGGCGGGCGCCGGGCCGCGCGATGCCGATCGTGCTCGCGCTGCTCGTCCTGCCGGGCGTCGGCTCGATCCGCTCGACGTCGCCTGTGATCGCGCGCTCGATCGTTGACGAGCCGCCGCTGTGGGCACGCGCTGCCGAGACTTCGCCGCGCCCCGCGCGCGTGTTTCGCCCGCTGTTCATGCACGAGCACGCGGAGTCGGTCGAGGAGGCGGTCACCACGCTCGCCGGCGCCTCGGCGGGGCGCTGGGGCCTGAGCGCCGCGCGCAGCAATGATCCCGCGCGGCTCCCCGCGCACGATCAGGTGTGGCTCGCCGCGGCGGGCGAGGGCGGAGCACTGCTGGATCGGTTCGGGATCAGTCTCGCGATCCTTCCGGAGACCGTGATCGTCCCGCGCAAGGTCACCGAGCTCGCGCGGCGCGGTGCGTGGGCGCTCGTCGCGATTCCGGTCGCACCCGTGGCGTCGGTGCTGCGCGGCTGGCAACGCGCGATCGCCCCCGGTGATGCAACGACGCTGCTGTTCGCGCCCGGTGGCGGCACCAGCGTCCTGCGCGGCACCGTCGTGCTCGGCGCCGCCGGCGATGCGCGATCCGACAAGGGCCCACCGATCCCATGCACGATCGCGGCGTGGGACGCAGGTGACATCACCGCGGCGTGCGCTCCGATCCTCGACGGCTACGCCGTGATCTCGTCGACGCCTTCGCCAGGCTGGTCAGTCACCGTCGACGATCAGCCGCGAGAATGGGTGCCGGCCGATGTCCTGCGCCGCGCCGTCAAGATCGACGCGGGCGCGCACACGATCCGCTGGCGCTATGCGACGCCCGGCGGGCTCGCGGGCGGACTCAGCGCGCTGCTCGGGGTGCTGGCGCTCGTGGCACTGGCGCTCTCCAGCGTGCGAGCTGGTCGTCGACAGCCTTGACCCTCTTCGCGCTTCTGCTCGACGAGGTTGATCGCGACCGTGTCGGTCAGGCATTTCTTCGCGCCTTCGTGTAGTGCCGGCCGGCAACGGGGGCGAGTAACGCCTACGCGATTGTCGCCCGAGATGCCCGATCGTCGGGCTCGCACAGCCGGTCGAGGGTGTCGCGCGAGGACTTCACGGTTCCGTTCGCGATGCCCCAGACCGTCTCGACGATCCGCGCGTTGATCGGCGTCGCGATGCCGTGCTTCGCGCCGCGCG
>JAYUYE010001003.1:0-2894 GCA_043752985.1 Myxococcales bacterium | reverse complement strand
GGTCCGCGAAGACGACCGTGAGCATTCGATCGAGGCCGTGCCAGTCTTGATACGAGATTCGATTCCACGACGACGCGGTCGGATTCTGCGCGCCCTGCTTCTTGTCGACCCGCACGACGTTCATCCGCCAGCGGTCACCGACCTGCGGCGGTAGCCGCACGCTCATCGCATCCTCGCGACCCTTGACCGCGGCCCACGGAATCGCGATCTCGACCTCCCAGCCCTGCCCGGGGTTGAGCTTGACCGCGGTGATCATCCCCGAATCCCACTCCTCGTCGCCCTTCGCCGCACGCCCGCCGGGAAACCACGAATCGAAGGTCACGTTGTTCGGGTTGACCTGGAGCTCGACGTAGCCGCGGCGATTGCCGTCGGCATC
Organism: Myxococcales bacterium; assembly: GCA_043752985.1. GTDB lineage: Bacteria > Myxococcota_A > Polyangia > Haliangiales > Haliangiaceae > JABFXX01. Next base: position 2,518 of record JAYUYE010001003.1, on the reverse strand, counting down.
GATGAACAGCTCGACGCAGTCCTGCTTCCACAGCGGGTCGTCCTGGTTCTTGAACTCGCTGAACACCTCGGGGTCTGTGACGTTCACGTAGACGTAGAGGTGGTCGTCATTCCACGTCAGCTTGCCGATCGCCTTGCCGACCTGCTCGGGGCTGCCCTCGGCGGTGGGCCACTCCGCGGACGCTGCGACGTTCATCCAGCCCTGGTCCGCCGCGGTGCCGTCGATCACGATCGGTCCCTGCGCGTAGCCAACGTGCAGCGTGCCCGGCGGCGGTGGCGCCTTCGCGAGATCGATCTCGAGCCGGCGTGCAACGACCGCGCGATCCTTGACGTTCGGTCCGCTCGCAGCGAGGCGATCGCCGATCCCGTGCGCGCCGACCTCGACGAGCCCGATGTAGAGCGTGAGGTCGATCGAGCGCCAGTCGGGGCGCAGAAAGATCTCCTGCTCGTCCTCGATGATCTCGCCGGCGACCCAGGTCGCGGGCCCATGCGCGCCCTGCATCTCGGTCGGCATCAGATTCATGAAGTCCGGCTTGGTCGGTTCGCCGCGCAGCTGCGAGAACACCCGCCAGCCCGGCCCCACGGGCGCGATGACCTTCCAGTAGTGCGTGATCTTGAACGCCTGCCCCGGCACCGCGCGTTCGACGTTCACCGTGTTGCCGAGGTAGACGACCTTGCCGCCGAGGTCGACATCGAGCTTCGCGGTCAGGTTCGCCGGCGGAGCTTGCAGGAGGTGCTTGCCGACGAAGCCCGGATCGACCTTCTTCGGTTGCGGCCCCCCACCCTGATCGACGCACCCGGTGAAGGTGGCGAGCGTGACAGCCGCGACGAGGAACGTCCGCATCGAGGTGACTCTATACGATGAGATCCGCAGCGTCCTGGAACAGCGCGCGGTTTGCGGTCTCACGAGCGACCACGAGCTTCTCGACCTCTTCGAGGAGCTTGGGGTGGCGCTTCGCGACCTTGGCGAAGTCGAATTTCGAGAGGCGCAGCAGCACCGCGGGCTCGATCGCGCTGACGCTCGCGACCGCGGTGGTGCCACTGACGAGCGAGATCTCACCGACGGCCGCGCCGGGTCCGAGCTCCGCGAGCGGCGCGCCCGCACTCTGCACCTGGCACTTTCCCGACACGAGGACCCAGAGGTGCGAGTTGTCCTTGCCCTCCTCGATGAACGTCTGACCGGCGGGGACGAGCTCGATCTCGAACCGCGCGAGCAGCGCGTCCCGATCGTCGGCGTCGAGCGCGCGGAACAGCTCGCTCGTGCGCATGAGGTTCGCGAGCAGCCGCGTGCGTGCGTGATGCGCGAGCACGTGCGCGAGCATGGGATGCTTCTGCGCCGCCGTCTCGACCGCACGCGCGGGAATTTCGAGAACCCACACATCCTCGCGCGCCGTGACTTTCGCCGTGCGCTTTGTACCGCCGACGAGCGCAATCTCGCCGAACAGCGCGCCGGTGTGCAGCTCGGCAAGCTCGGCACCCGCGCGCTCGACCGACAGCGTTCCGTGCGCGAGCCAGTACAGCGCCGTCGCCGGCTGCCCGACGTCGATCACCACGGTGCCCGACGGGAAGGCGCGCGCGGTCATCACGCCGATCAACGCCCGTGCGCCGGCCTTCGACAGCGCGGACAAAAGCGGCGCGGACGGAATATTGGCGACCTTGCGCGCCGTCAGCCACGCGCCGAGCGTTGCAACGACCTCGCGCGCTTGCTCGACGGCCGAACCCTTGCCTTCGGCGAGCGACGGCGTCTGTTCGGGCGGCGCAGGCGCGGCGTGGGAATCCTTTGCTGGGACGTGCGAGCCGTCCTTCGCGTAGGTCTCGACGACGTGATCGATCAGCTCGGGCCCACGTACGCTGCCGAGCTCCGCGAGGTGCCGGCCGCACGCGACGGCGAGCGCGACCTGGCCACCGACCCGCGCGCCCTCGCCGATCGTGGCGAACGCCAGCTCGGCATCGTCGGTGTTACCGAGTGCGTGATGGATCGCGGCGAGCTCGAGCCACGCGCCTTGATCGTGCGGGTGTTCTCGCAGCCGCTTCGTGGCGCGGGACAGATGCTCGACGGTGACGCTCATCGCGTCGAGTCTAGCTCAACCGCCCGGGCTACCAGCGCATCAGCGTGTAGCCGCCGCTCGCAGGCGCCGCCGCCGGGCCCATCGGCAGCATCGTGCGGCCGTTGACTCCGCCATTGTTCGAGTCGGTGGTTGCGATCTGATAGACCACGTACGCGCTGACCACGACAACGGCCCAGAACCACCACTTCTTGTACACGGGGTCCGCTTTCTTGGGCTGATCCTGCGGACCGGCGGGCTGGCCAGCGACCGGCGGAGCGGCACCCGCGACCGGCGGCGCCATCCCGGCACCATTGGCCGCCGTCGCAGGACCACGGCGCGGGTCGACCATTCCGCTGCCAGCACCGCCGACGCGCTGATCGCGGATCTCGTCGATGCTCATGCCCTGCACGCGGTCGAGCTGCGTATCGCCGGTCGACACGGTTCCCGAGCTCGGAACACCCGTCGAACCGA